>JAKONH010000171.1 GCA_022702045.1 Spirosomataceae bacterium | reverse complement strand
GCCCATTCTACTCCGATCGTAAAGGGGTTGTCGGGCGCAACGGCATGGTCGCGTCGGCTCGTCCGGAGGCATCGGACGTCGGGGTCGCTATCATGCAGGCGGGGGGCAACGCCGTCGATGCGGCTGTAGCCGTGCATTTCGCTCTGTCGGTCGTCTATCCGTATGCGGGTAATCTGGGCGGGGGCGGCTTTATGGTGTACCGCGACCGCAATGGGAAGAGTTATTCGCTCGATTACCGCGAAAAAGCGCCCGCCGGTGCGTCGGCCAATATGTACCTCGATTCAGCGGGTAACGTACGGCCTGGCCTAAGCACGACTGGCTATCTGGCAAGTGGCGTGCCGGGTTCAGTCGATGGCATGGTGGAAATCCACAAGCGGTTCGGTAAACTGCCCTGGGCGCGGATTATGCAGCCGGCTATCGATCTGGCGGTGAACGGCTACACTCTGACCGATCGCGACGCGCTCGGGTTCAACCGGGTTCGGGCCGAACTCATGCAGCTCAATCCAGGCAAAGCGTACTTTCTAAAAAATACTACCGATACGTCGCTGCACTGGCAGAAGGGCGATAAACTCGTTCAGCCGGATCTGGCCCGAACGTTGCAACGCATTCAGCGACAGGGCCGGGCAGGCTTCTACGAAGGGGAAACCGCCCGGTTATTAGCCGGCGAGATGAAACGGGGTGGGGGCCTGATTACCGAAGAAGATCTGAAAAATTACCACGCCGTCTGGCGCGACCCGGTTCAGGCGAACTACAAAAATTACCGGGTAATTACGATGCCGCCTTCATCGAGTGGGGGCATTGCGCTGGTGCAGTTGATGCGGTTGTCGGAGCAATACCCGTTGCGCCGGTGGGGCTGGAACCGCGACAGCACCGTGCAGGTGATGATTGAAGCCGAACGGCGTGTGTATGCCGACCGGGCGAAGTACCTGGGCGATCCTGACTTCGTAAAGGTTCCTATCGCGCAACTGACTGATCCGGCATATCTACGTACGCGCTGGCAGGATTTTTCGTTTGCGCATGCCACTGACAGCCGCACCGTAAAAGGCGGTATGATTCCGGGCTACGAAAGCCTGGAAACGACCCACTTCTCGATTGTTGATGGGGAAGGCAACGCCGTTAGCAGCACGACAACGATCAACGGGGGCTACGGTAGCCGGGTTGTCGTGGATGGAGCCGGGTTTTTTATGAATAATGAAATGGACGATTTCAGCGCGAAGCCCGGTGTCCCGAATATGTTCGGACTTATCGGAAACCAGGCGAATGCGATCGCGCCCGACAAGCGGATGCTCTCAGCTATGACTCCGACGATTCTGGAGAAAGACGGGAAGCTGTTTATGGTGGTTGGTACACCCGGCGGCTCGACGATCATTACGTCGGTCTATCAGACGATCCTGAACGTGATCGAACACGGAATGACCATGCAACAGGCCGTCAACGCGCTGAAATTTCACCATCAGTGGTTACCCGACAAGACAATCTTTGAGCAGGGCGCTTTTACCGAGCTGACTACGCAATCGCTCATCAGCCGAGGCTATACACTTGAGCGGCTGACTAACACACTCGGGCGTATGGACTGCGTGCTGGTCCGCCCAGACGGTTCCTACGAAGGAGCCTCCGACCCACGCGCTGACAATACAGCAAGAGGGTATTAGCAAGGTAGAGACGCGACGCTTCGCGTCTCAGCACGCGTCAGCCTTAATGGCTGACGGGCCTTAATGGCTGTCAGCTATTAAGGCCCGTCCGGCGTAGTGTCCATCCGGTTGCTGAGACGTGAGGGGTCGCGTCTCTACATTAATCTGCTACGGCAATCGTAACCATATTAACAACTTCGCGGACAGTACTGCCGAGCTGAAGCACGTATACGGGTTTGCGGATTCCCATCAGGACGGGGCCGATTTTCTCAATCCGGCCGATCTCTTTCAGCAGGTTATACGCGATGTTCGACGCCGATAGGTTCGGGAAAATCAGCACGTTAGCGGGTTGTTCCGCTAACGACGAGAACGGATAGGTTTCGCGCAGTAACTCCTGATTGAACGGTAAGTGAGCCTGCATTTCGCCGTCGACAATCCAGTCGGGGTGGCGTTGCTGCAGAATGGCCGTGGCCTGCTGCATTTTTTCGGCGTCTTCGCCCGAGGCACTACCAAACGTAGAGTAGGAGAGCAGGGCAATGCGCGGCTGAATTTTCAGGCGTTGCACTTCGCGGGCGGTCGTTTCGGCAATCTCGACAATCTCTTCCATCGTCGGATTTACGTTGACAGTCGTATCGGCGAGGAACAGCGGGCCGAAGCGCGACATCAGCACGTACATACCCGACACTTTCTTGATACCGGGCTGCCGGCCAATCACCTGTAGCGCCGGGCGTAACGTTTGTGGGTAGTTGCGTGTCAGACCCGAGATCAGGACGTCGGCTTCGCCCGTTTCGAGCATCACCGCACCGAAATAGTTGCGGTCGCGCATCAGGGCCTGGGCTTCGGTCAGGGTTAGGCCTTTACGTTTACGCTTCTCGTATAACACCTGCGCATACCGCTCCCGAACCTCCGCCTGCTCGTCGGAGCGTTGGTCGATGATCCGAACGTTGCCTAGATTCAGCCGGAAATCGTTGAGCATCGTCTGAATGGTGTCGGGGTTGCCCAGTAGAATCGGGACGGCAATGCGTTGCTCGAGCACGTCGGCAACGGCACGCAGGACGGTTGGGTTTTCGCCGTCGGTAAAGATCACCCGCTTCGGCGACCGCTGTGCCTGCGCCAACAAGCCACGCGTAAGCGAATTGTCCTGTCCCAGTCGGCGTGACAGTTGCAGGTCGTAGTCGTTCCAGTCGTTGATCGGCTGCTGCGCGACCCCCGACTCCATAGCCGCTTTAGCGACGGCCGGGGCTACGGTCATTAATAGGCGTGGGTCGGTGGGTTTCGGCAGAATGTAGGTTCGGCTAAACACC
>JAKONH010000167.1 GCA_022702045.1 Spirosomataceae bacterium | reverse complement strand
TGATGGCTTTGGGCGCGTCATTCGTCACGTCTCGGAGGGGGGCGTTCGATATATCGTTCTTCAGGGAACCACCGGCGAATCGCCCACGGTGACAAAGGCCGAAAAGAAACAACTGCTGCAATACCTGAAGGAAAATAACCCGAAAAACCTGCCCATCGTCTACGGCGTTGGTGGCAATGTCACCAGTGAAGTCGTAGCCGGGATGAAGGACATCGACTTCGACGGAGTTGACGCCATTCTGTCGGTTTGTCCGTATTACAACAAGCCGGGAAAACGGGGTGTGATCGAGCACTTCACGCGCATTGCCGACGCCTGTCCGGTGCCGGTCATTCTGTATAACATTCCATTCCGTACGGGTATCAATATGACGGCGGAAACGATCTGCGAACTAGCGCAGCACCCCAACATCATTGGGGTGAAGGAAGCGTCCTGTGTGATTGAACAATGCATGGAAATCGCCCGCGATAAACCCGACGATTTTCTGCTGATCTCCGGCGACGATGTGCAGGCACTGCCCATCATCAGCATCGGTGGGGTAGGGGTAATGTCGGTAATTGCCAATGCCTTCCCGGCTAAGTTCTCGGGCATGATCGATGCCGCCCTGAATGGCGACTTTGCTGTTGCGCAAAAAGAGTTGCACCAGTTCCTGCGTATCGATCCGCTACTCTATGAAGAAGGCAACCCTGTCGGTGTGAAAAGCCTGATGCAGACATTGGGCCTGATTTCAAACGAGGTTCGTCTGCCGCTGATGAAAGCCTCCGACGACCTCATCGAGCGTCAGCGGACCGTACTTCAGCGCGACGGTCTACTCGAACTCGTGGCGCACTAAGTTGCGATAAATCGTTAACAGAAACGGCCCGGTATCTTTCGAGATACCGGGCCGTTTCTGTGTTGGTTCGTAAGCGTATTACACACGACCGCCACCCCCGCCACCAAACAGTTTGGAAACGAGCCAGATGACAACGCCGATGCCAACGACAACCAGAATGACGCCCGTCCAGACGCCTGTCTTGAAAATATCGCCGATAGCCGCACAACTGGTCATCAGCGTCAACAGCAACATAAATACAGCTGCTGTGGGGGCAAAACGGAGGAGCGCTTTCATAAAAATAGTCAGTTTAGAATCAGTGAGTGAATGGTCACCAACGTGACGGGACGCATTCTAAACCGGCTTCGCTCCGCTTTGTTTGTCCGTCTACCGATTCAATAAGGCATTGGTACGTGCTGTAAGCCCATTTTGGTCCAATTTTAACCCAAAATAAATACGGCTGTACCGTTCTGGCAGGCTGGTTATTGGGCGGAGAACGAGAAGAGTAGCGTTGTGGTGTACGAGCCAGCTGGTCGTAAGAATGTACTCCCACCGATTGTCCGGTAGCGTAAGGGGAGAATCGCATTCAGTAGCGACGTTGCCAGCCCTGAGGCTACTGTCTGATTGGTTGTGCGTAGAAAGATCTCCGGGCGCGATCCCAGTCCGGTTGCCTGAACCGCAATTGACGACGCTGGGATCGAGTAAGACTGGGAACGAAGGTCATCCAGCGCGCGCACCTGTATGGACCAGGTCAGGCCCAGTGATACGTTGATTTGTAATGTATTATGGGTGAGCGTCACGCCATTTGTATAGTCGCTGACAGACGACACCCCCAATGCCGGACTTCCCAGGATGGTAAGGCCGATTAGGGAGTTCGCGTATTTGGATTCGTCGGGTAAGGAAGGTTGTGCCATCACCGGACCCGCTGCGAGCAGCGACAGGACGAGCAACAGGATGCGCCAGTTCATTTCAATACAGTTTCTAACTCTGCTACCTTCAGCGCCTGCCCCGGCCCACTGTCCAGCACCGCTACGATCAGGTATTTTCCCGCCGGTAGATTGGATGGAACGTTGGTGGTAATCCGGAACGCTTCGTTGGGCATGGTATTGACGGGAACGGCTTCTGTCTTCACTTCTTCCATCGTACTCATGTTTAGGTACTCTATCCGTAACTGACTTTCCAGCAGTGCTTTACCCGTATTATGAATCTTGACATTAACTTGGTAGGGACGGGTCGTTTGCGTAAGGCTCATGCCGGTTATCGCAACCTCAGGCTCCGTATGGCCATTGGGTAACACGTAGACATGCACGCCAATCTGCGCCTTGATGATAAACTGCGAAGCGCCCTTCTGCCGGGCTACTTCCTGTTCGTTTGATTGCGTCAGCAGTAGCATGGCGTTCTGGATGGCAGTGGCCGAAGCCGGCTGATTGGGAATCAGCGATACCAGTACGTCCCGCTTTTCGCCGGGGGCCAGCTCGATCACGTCAGGCGTAACTTTGAACAGCGAACAACCCGACGTTGGTAAGGTACCGGGCGGGTAGTACATTTTTTCGCCTACAGAATCCCGTCGCCAGTCGGCACAGGTTGCCTGCAGTACCAGCCGCGTGTCCATCGGGTTTGTAATGTGCAGTCTAAGCGGCTGACTGTCAGCACTGGCCCGATTGAAATACAGTTTAGCCGGCGATACCTGAAAACCAATCTGTGCCTGACTAAGCAAAGGCTCGGTCAGGCACAGCATCAGCAACAGTCGCCAGCTCGTTGAGCGGAAAAACGACCGAGTCATAGGAATCGTCAGTGGGCAGAAATTGAGTACGTCAGCGTGGCTACGTAGGCACCACCTTTTACATAAAACGCCGAGTTATTACCCGATGCCGAGTATTTCACGTCGTACACCTTCGCCATGGCGCTGGGGGCATTGGAAATCAGCACCTGGTCGGCTGCTGACAGGTTCAGCGCGTTCGTATACGTTGACGTGAGCGTTGGGGCTGCCTGTACTGCGATGTTGCTGATGGGAATGCTACTGCCTGCAGCTGTCAACAGACCCTGCAGGTCACCGTCTGATTTCACCTTGATATCATACGGCCGGTTACTACTGGCTGTCAACTGGGCAGGGGCGGTAAAACCGGAGCCATTTTGAAATTCGGTAAGTGACCCCATTCCGATAGGAACTGCTGGTATTGCCACAACTAACGCTAACACATCAACTACGGTTACGGTAACAACAGTATTACCACTAGTCAACTGTGCATTGGCTGAGGTGGCATTGAGACTAATGCCAAGCGCTACTAATAAGAAAGTAGATGCGAGTACTTTGGATGCGTATTTCATACGATACACTGATAAAAAATTAGGTTACATTTTATAAATACAATCATAAAACATTGTACAATTGACTTACCAGAATATCAAAATTGGTTTATAAAAAATTGCATTATTAGTAAACGATAAGTATTAGTAATCAGGAAGCATCATTACTAACTCATTTTCAGAAATTTAAAGTTTTTGTGTAACCTATATTCTTTATTAATAGACTATAAATGAGTTGATTGAGGCATAATCGATGGTGTAATACTTGCTATTCTATTTGATTCGTATAGCAACATTTCTGAATAATTAGGTAGAAAAATTATGGTAACCTATAGTAGATTTTTTGTATATTTAATTACGCTTGTAACTTATTCTTTTCCCAGTGTTGCGCAATCTGTTTCAGTATCATTCTGGCGCGATACTGTTGTGGTGAATACAGGGGCTACATTCGTCAATCGACTGGCTGTAACGAACGTAACTAGTCAGCCGCAGGACGTACAGGTATCAGTCGATGCACCTGCATCAATCGACATGCTGGCGGCTATACCGGCCCGCCTGCAACTGTCACCCGGCGAGACGATACTCGTACCCATAAAAGGGCTTATCCATCGTCAGATTACGTCCGCCACTACGCCTATTTATCTTCAGTTGTCCGATAACGCTGGCAAACCGATACAATCGGTGACGTTTCAGGTGATGGCAAAGGGCAGCGTTATCGCTCCTGTTAGTCTAAATATCCCGCAGGAAACGATTTTGCTCTACACGGCTGGCGAACCAGCTCGATTGCCTTTGCAGATAACACACAATCGCACTGATACCAGTACGTATACTATCGAGGTAGCTGCGCTGCCGCAGGGGATTAACCCGACTATCTTTCCGATGACAATCCGGTTGAAGCCCCGGCAGGACACGACAATCGTCGTAACAGCGGTGCCGATCCGGCAATGGTCAGTCGATGCGCCTTATCAGCTGCTGGTTACGCTAAAAAACCGCCAGCAGTCAGTAGTGGGTAGTGTGGGGTGTAAACTAGTCGTTGCTGTCACGAACAAGGCGTATCAGGATGGATTAGGGACGATGCACACTGGCTACGGAGCCAGCGTTGCGCTCACCCGGTTCAGTACGAACCAGTGGGCGCGTGAAACGCGGGTCTGGGGCACCGATTCCATCGGGAAAGCCCAACTCGACATGCACATTCACTACCTCGACTACGGGGCCGATCATTTGCATCAGCTACAGAATTCGTACATCGCCCTTACGACCGCCCGGACAGTGTTTCGGCTGGGAAGTATCTACGATTTTCATGAGTTGCCGCTCTTCGGGCGGGGACTGAAACTAAGCACGGGCCAAACCGATCGGATGTGGACGTTCTGGGCGGTAAATACCAATCAGAACTGGCTAAGCGATGCAACGAATACCTGGCGGGGAAACGTTTATTCCGCCCGGTACGACTACCAGCCAGGCCAGTTGCCGGGAGCTGCCTTGTCGCTGAGTACCAGTTACTACACGCTGGCCGACGTGCAGCGGGCGGGTTATCTCACGTTCGCGTCGTTCCGGTACAACCGCACCGACCGGCATTCGTTACAACTGATGGGCGCGCAGAGTGTCGAGTTTGCCCGGCATAGTACACCGTCAGCGCAAGTGACGGGCTGGGCAGGTCAGCTGAACTACACGTACCAGCGGGAAACGTTTAGCTGGCAATTGCGCTCCTACCGAAGCAGCCCTGTCTATGCCGGTTTGCAACGGGGGGCAACGATACTATATAGTCAGTTGTTCTGGCAGCCGGCTCCGGTTACGATGGTGCTAGCCCGGCTCAATCAGTTTCAGTACGATCGTATCACGTTTACCTCACCCATCGATCAGGTACGGCATCAGTTTGGCAACACGGTGGCTGAGTTGAGCATAAGCCATCGAATCGGTCCGCTGACATTGAGTGCCCGGCCGTACTGGTTTTCGCAACGCGATAAGGCTAACCCGGTCAGTCAGCGTGCTGATGCCTACCGGATTGCGCCGGGCATCGCTTATCGACGGCGTACCAATCAATTTCTCGAATTGAGTTACGATGTCGGACGGTTTTACGGACACGTAGACACCTGGGCTTCGGACGGAATTTTGAGTCAGCGGATTGTATCGTCGCTGGGCATTGGCCGGTTCAACGTGTGGGGATATTGGCAAAAAGGACCATTCTACCTGTTCGATCTGCAAACGATCTATCCGGGCATGATCACGACGACCTCACTGACGCCAACCGTTTCGTTTGCGCTGCTGAATGGTCGGCTTGGCGGTTCGGTGGGTATCAACTATCTCTACGACGCAACATCGATGGCGGCCCGGTACACGGCGGTGGGGCGTGTACAGTATGACGTAACGCCCAATCTGTCGGTGCACCTGTCGGGCAACGGTACGCCCTATAGCCAGCAGCCGGAATTTGCCTACAGTCAGTACCGCATGGAGGTTATGCAGCGGTTCGGCCGGTTGGGGGCAAAGCATCACGGTCGGCTACAGCTAAGCTTTTTCGAAGATACTAACGGGAATGGAAGCCGCGACGCAGACGAACGATGGGTGGACAGCCTGCTCGTTCGGGTCAATAATAACGTGCTGTTCACCAACGCGAATGGTCGAATTGTGTACCGTAATGTACCACCGGGTACATATGCGATCTCGGCTATCAGTACAGGCGGACTGGGTGACCCAGTATTGTACCAAGAGCAACTCACCATCGCGCGGTCAGTCGATAAGGTAATTCCGTTGCCGCGAACGTTTCGACTTGCCGGACGATTACGGTGTCAGACCAGTCTGTATGACCGTCAGCCCTGCCAGTTCGGCCGGTTCAGTGTCGACATACGACGCGATCAGCAGTCAATTGCAGCTATCGCGCCCCGCACCGATGGCACATTCTCGATGCATCTGTCGCCGGGAACCTACACGTTGCAGCTTCACGACTACGGCCGTCAGCCACATGCCACGGTAAAAACGGTATCGTTTGTTTTAAGCAATACGGGTCAGTATCCCGACATGAACTGGACCGTCGACGGCGCAACCCGGCCCGTTGACATCAAACGATTTACGGCGAACTAACAAGCCCTGGCGACCCGATACAGAATCGGGTTGCCGGGGCTTGTCGAAAAACTACCTTTTATTAGTTCACCATGAACACGGCATTGCCGAACAGCAATTTGCCACTATACCAGAATCCCCGGAACAGTGGATCATCGGCTAGGTAAACCACATTGCCACGGCCGTAGCTTTGTACGCCCATCAACAGTGTATTTTTCAGTTTGTTCTTCGCGTTACGACCCGCAAAACCGGCTACGTAGTTGTCATTTTTAAGGTAGCCGACGTTCCAGCCGTCTTTCAGGAAATCGAAGTTGTAGGCGTTCTGAACAAGCGTATAATAACCATTTCCCAGGCCGAATCCCAGTGGGTGGGTCGTATCGATGTTGACGCGGTAGATACTGCCCGGTGTTTCGTCGGAGATAGCAACGCGTTCGCGATCGCCATAGATTTTCAGCGAGTCGGTCACGGCGGTTTTACGATCTTTGGCGGGGTCGGTACTGCCGGCCTTTTCTTTCAGGTCGAACCCTTCTTTGCCTGCCAGGAACGAAGCCGCCCGCTCCATCGCAATCAGTTTCCCCCCGGACCGAATCCAGTCCTTCATCTGTGTCAGTACGCGGTCGGTCAGGAAGCGGCCGTAGTTGTAGTTCGTGGGCAGAACCAGCACGTTGAAGCGGCTCCAGTCGATATTGCCCAGGCTATTTCCATCGAGCATCGTGACTGGGTAGTTCAGTTCCTGATCGAAGAAGTGCCACACTTCACCCACGGCCGGCGGCTGACTGCCTTCGCCCGCCACTACCGCCACACGGGGCGCTTTCAGGCCCGTGACGAAGTCGGACCCGAAGTCAGACCCCTTAGCTACAAAACCGGACTGTACGGGCGTCATATCGGCCCCGGTGCGGGCGGCTTCAGCCCGGACGATGGCATCCAGCCGTGACCCAAAATGATCATTGTTGCCCCGGGTTACGATGAGCGTGCCGGTAGGGTAGGTTTTGTTTTCCAGGTCAAAGGCTTTCTCGGCAACCCGAACCCGAACTTTCTGCTTCAGCAACCCGGCCAGCATCTGTACTGATGGCATCGACTGCCAGCGAATTACATAACCGTACGGTGTACCACTGATGGTACTCGTCGACGTAGCGGCTGGTGCGGTACCGGGCGTTAGCCGCGTAGTCAGACCGTAGGTTTGCAAACCGAACGCGTAGGGCATTGACCAGGCTGTAATGTCGTACGTAGCCGAGTCTTCCAGGGTCGAGTTGGGTTCGAACAGAATTTTGAGTAGCGTCGATTTTGGTTGATAGGCACTGATGACCATATCGCCTGCGCCCACCGCGACATTCTTCTCGCTTTTGTGATTTGTGTAGTTAAAACCGGTTACCGACATCGACTTACCGGCATACCCATAAGCAATCTTGTTGTTGTCGAGCAACTGTTGCAGCGCCTTCAGCCGGCCGGGGTCAGTTCCCGCTTTAACGATATAGCTCTTGTAGGGGCCAATGGGCGTGGTACGGGCCTTATCGAAAAACTGGCCGAACTCTTTTACCACGTCGGCAGAACGATCGGCAACCGATTCAAGCGTGGCAATGCTGGACGCTACGTGGTGATCGATCCGTTGGCGCAACGTCAGCGTATCACCGTCGGCTCGTTCGACTGCCAGTCCGGCCCGGCCACTGCCGCCCTGTTCGTAGGTCATACCAATGGCGCCGTTGTACGTTGGGTATGTATCGCCGTAGCTGGGGTAGAACAGATCGAAGCGTTCACGTGTGTAGTAAAGCCAGCCGTTCTTGTCGAAATACCGGCTGCAATACTGCCCAATAATCTGCTGGAACTGGCGCTGAAACGGCGTAATGTCTTCGTGGTAGGGCTTGGCCGAGGGAGCAAAGTAATATGGACTTTCTACACCCATCTCGTGAAAATCGCCGTGCAGGTGTGGCATCCATTGCTGATACAGGGCCATTCGCTGCCGGGTTATTTCCTGCGTTTGCCAGGCCCAGTCGCGGTTTGGGTCAAACAGATAGTGCGTGTAACGGCCACCGGGCCAGGGTTCGTTATGTTCGCGGGCCGAAGGCGTTGGGTCAGGCCGTTGACCGACCATCTGATTGTACCAGTTTACGTACCGGTCATGCCCGTCGGGGTTCAGGCCAGGGTCGAGCAGTACCACCGTGTTATTCATCACTTTCTGCGTTACGGCGTCCGATAGATTGGTCATCTGATACAGAACGTCCATAAACGCTTCCGAGCTGACGGCTTCATTACCGTGAACGTTGTAGCTAAGCCACGCAATGGTGGGTGTCGGGCCGGCGGTGGGCTGACCGTCCAGCAGGCCAATACGTTTCAGATTGTTTGTTCGGATTTCATCGAGTCGACTGAGATTGGCTTCCGAGGCAATGGCGACGACGACGAGTGGACGTCCTTCGTACGTTTTGCCATACGGAATGATCCGTACCCGCTTGGGAAGTTGACGGGCTACCTGCTCCGCGTAGGCAATAACCTCGCGGTGCGTTGTAAAGTGCTGTCCGACCTTGTAACCCAGAAACTGTTCGGGCGATTGGACGCCGGTATTTTGTTGCGGAAGGGGCTGGCCAGTGGGCGATGAAGGGGAAGTCTGCGCCCGGGAAATTATGAGTGTTCCCAGCAGACTTAGTGTCAATAAAATTTTTTTCATGAAAAGGAGATCGCTAACTATCTCAAAAATAGATTTAAAAGGCACAAAGCCGGTTTTTCGCAAAACTTTTTTTTGCTGTGCACTTGCATTGTCAAAAGATCGCCCTACATTTGCACCACGATTCGCCACTACAGCAGCTGAAAAAGCAACTGAGTGGGTCTTTTAACAAAGACGGCCGATTCGTCTAGCGGTTAGGACATCGCCCTTTCACGGCGGTAACACGGGTTCGATTCCCGTATCGGTCACTAACATTTACAACGGATGTTGTGCAAAACCCCTGAATACACTGCTATTCAGGGGTTTTTGTTTATTGCGGTGTCGTTGTTCTACCGGTTATATGTTGGTATACTACTAACTGTCCCCGAACAGTTCCCGAACACCTTTATGAATGGTATTCGCTATAAGCTGAAGCTGTCGAAGAAAGATCAATCCTGTGAGTGTACTGTGTTCGTTGAGATCAATAATGGCTACGACACGTAAAAAGGAATTCACAGTCGC
>JAKONH010000555.1 GCA_022702045.1 Spirosomataceae bacterium | reverse complement strand
TCCGAACAGCAACCCAACACTTAGTTGTACGACAATACGCTTACCGACTAATTTCATACTTCTTGTAAGAGCGCCGGAAGTGGCGCTCGACGCTTAGCTGTTCAGGTATTGAAAACAGTGCACACAGACCGTTGACCCCTGAACCACGTTGTTACGGTGTATAGTCGCAAAACAGCCTTTGGTGACAGCAGGCTGTTTCGGTTGACCACTTCCCTATTTATCCTAGTTATTCAGACTGCTTTTCCGGCTAGCTGTCACTCGCGTGTTTACTAAACGGATTTATTTGGTTGCAACTGAACATCAGGGGTTCCGGTATGCGGGGTGTGCATAAACCGACGAAACGCTTTGCGCATGTTTAACGCGGCACGCGCGAAGCGAAGCATCAGCATTGGAAGCAATAGCAATTCCCGAACCGTTAGTCGTTTCCATAAGTAATTTGGGACCGAAATCACCAGGCTTAGCCCAAAAACAAGCAGTAATACGGGAGCCGCCAGTTGAAAGAAAGGCTGGGTAGCCAGCAAACTTAGTGCCGATAGCAGGGTCAGCACGCCCAGTAGCATCACCCGTGGTAATACCATGGCCTGAATCAGCTTGAACCCGCTCATCATACGCCCCGCAGCCAGTTCGCGCAGACCGGGCCGGAAGTAGTTCGTCAGAAACTGCCACTGTGCCGCAATCCAGCGGGTGCGCTGGTTTTCAAATACAGCCTTGCTCGCCACTTTTTCGTCGTAGATATACGCGTCGGCGAGGTAGCCGATCGAGCAGCCCGCCATCACGATGTTCATCTCCAATTCTTTATCGTAGCCACCCATTGTGTGCAGTTTCGCCATGCCGGCCCGCATCAGTTCGGGCTCAAACGCCATTCCCGACCCGATAATCGACGAAGCCAGGCCAAGGGCACGACTCCCCTGACGAAACAGGTGGTTGCTGATCTCTTCGCTGATCGCATCCAGCACGGCCACACCGGTATTGGTATTTTTGGCCACCCGGTGTCCCTGCACGGCCTGCCAGCCCTGCTCAAATGCCAGGTTAATACGGCTCAGAAAGTCGGGCGCCATGTGATTATCGGCATCGGCTACCATCAGCACGTCATACTGACCGGCTGGAATCTGTTCCAGTGCTGCGTTAATGGCTTTCGACACGGTTGAGGTTTCGAACGAAACAGGAATTACTCGGACAGGCAGCTCCGCCAGTTGTGTCAGCACGTCCGGCTGAATCGAATCGGCGATCACGATCAGCTCAAACCGGTCGGCGGGGTATTGCTGCCGCAGGTTGGCCTGCACCGACTCAATAATTACCGCATCCTCTTTGTATGCCGGGATAAGCACGCCAATTTTCCGGTAGACAGTCGGTACCGTCTGTGGGTTTACGTCGTCGGTACCACCGAAGCGACCGGCTACGGCAAACACGGTCAGGTACAATACGCTTAGCCCCAGGTACAGCAGGATAGCGACGTAAACGAAACTGAGAATAAACATGGCGTTGGTATTAGTACTTTTTTACGGGCTAGTAATTTCCGTCGGGGGTGTTACAAAGGTGTGCAGTACGGTTGTTACCACAGCCTATTTTCTATGAACAGCCCAAAACGGGGGGTAATCACCAAGAAATGTACGGAGTCCGTCTCAATCAGCCAACCTTATCGTATAATTGGCAGTCAATCTATCGACGAGCATCCGACCAATCCCTGGTTATAGTTCTGACTACTTTTTTTTATTTTGGTTACACTGAATGAAAAAGCCGGAACCCGTTGGAGAACAGATTCCGGCTTCGATTTATTTATTAGTCTAAAATACGGGTACGGTTACTTCAGTACCGATACTTCGATAACCGAATCATCGTAAACGCGATGCGTCGCTTTTCGGAAGTCACCCGCGTCGGCTTTATAAATGTTATCAACGTATGTCTGCGGATTCCGGTCGATCAGCGGGAACCAGGTACTTTGGACCTGTACCATAATGCGATGGCCTTTTTTGAACGTATGCAGCACGTCCTGCAACCGCACGTTCACCGGCGTCGCCTGATTGGCAACGAAGGGTTCGGGCTTCTCAAACGAATTGCGGAACCGGCCCCGCATCACCTCCGACCGCACCATCTGCTGGTAGTTACCAAGCGTAATGTTTTTGTTCGGCATGTACGGATGATTCGGCTCGTCGGGCGGGTACACGTCAATCAGTTTCACCACCCAGTCAGCATCGGTGCCGGTGGTGCTGACGTTGAGTTTCGCCATGAGTTCACCCGCCAGTGTTACATCGTCCGTCAATACGTCGGTCTGAAACGTCAGCACGTCGGGGCGACGGCTGGCGAAGCGCTGATCTTCCGACATGTAGTTGAACGGGGTAAAGCCAAGCGTTGTGGTGTTATCTTCCGTATACGGTACGGGTTTGGCCGGATCACTGACGAACTCGGAGAACGCGCTGGCGTTGCCTTTGCCCCCCATGTCGAGCTTCCCGCTACTACGCAGGGCGAGTTGCATGGGCTGAGCGTTGGGGGCAGGCCATTTGTCGAAGGTTTTCCACTCGTTACGACCCGTGTTGAACAGATACGCTTCGGGCAACCCTGTTTTGCCGTCGCCGGGGCCTTTCAGAAAATGGTCAAAAAATTTCGCTTCGATATTACGCTGGTAAAATGTCGCGACGCTGTCGCCGAAGTACACATTACTATGCATCGTATGCCCCGTCTCGCGTGACCAGCGACCGTGCCCGAATGGCCCCATGACGAGTGTGTTGTACGTGCCGGGATTGTTCTTCTCGACCGTCTTGTAAATCGTCAGCGGACCATACAGATCTTCCGCGTCGAACCAGCCGCCTACCGTCATGACCGCATGCCGGATGTTTTTCAGGTGCGGGATGATGCTGCGCTTCTGCCAAAACTCGTCGTAGTTGGGGTGGTCGACGGTCTCCTGCCAGAAGAAATTGTCTTTGTAGTATTTGTCGGCGTTCTTCAACGGACCCAGATCATACTGCCATTGAAACCCATCTTTCGAGCCGCTATTGATCATCTGGCTATCATACCACGCCTTTGTCGTTGGCGCGGGATGCTGAACGCCAAACACTGGAAACGTAAACAGATACGCCTGAATGAACGCGCCGTTGTGGTGGAAGTCATCGAAGAAGAAATCTGAGACGGGGGCCTGTGGCGACGACGCTTTCAAGGCGGGGTGCGCCCCGACGGCCCCGGCGATAGTGTAGAAACCGGGATAGCTGATACCCCACTGCCCTACCCGACCGTTGTTGTTCTTGACATTCTTGAGCAGCCAGTCGATGGTATCGTAGGTATCCGAGCTTTCATCGACGGCCAGTGCTGACTGTCGGGCGGGGGCTTTGCCACGTTTCTTCAGTTCGGCCGCCGACGGCTGAACGGTGACAGTCGGGGTCATGTTCGTCCAGGTGCCTTCCGACGCCCAGCGCCCCCGTACGTCCTGGTACACGAAAATGTATTTGTCGCGCATCAGCGTCCCCGACGGACCCAGGCCATTGGGATATGTATCAGGCCCGTACGGTGCCACGCTATAGCAGGTACGCTGCATCAGAAACGGATACTTGTTGGTCGCCGACGCGTCTTTGGGGATGTATACGTTGGTGTGCAGCTTCGTCCCATCGCGCATGGGAATGTCGTATTCCATTTTCTGGAAATTGTCGCGGACGAAGGTGTTGGTGGGTCGGGCGGGTGGGGTCTGCGCCAGGGCAGGCAGCACCGCTACGCACACTGACAGGCTAAGCAGCCATTTTTTCATGAAGTTGATGCGTTAAAGGAGTTGGTAAAGATAAGGCTGATGCCTGATTTAGCCGAACGGCACAAAAAAAGCGCCCAGTAGTGGCTGAACGCTTTCGACCGGGTTAGTCTGTCTCATCCAGTTGAAAAATGGCCTCGACAGGCTGGTTAAAAACACGGGCTATTTTCAGCGACAGCACCGTTGACGGCACGTAGCGGTTTGCTTCAATCGAGTTGATCGTCTGCCGACTCACCCCGATCCGGTCGGCCAGTTCTGCCTGCGACAGGTTATGTTCAGCCCGGCACACTTTCAGCCGGTTTTTCATAAGGTCAGCAGGGTGTTCGTATGCCGGTGCAGGAGCCAGCGAAAACGCCCTATAAATACCAGCAGTACCGTGAACATATTGTAAATCATGACTGTAAGAAAAGCACCATCATAGATAGTCAGTATGGCGACGGCCAGAATCAGGTAGTTGGCATAAATGCTCCACTGAAGCGCATCCAGCCGTAGCCGACTAATCATTTCATCCTCCACCCGCTCTTTGGAGAATGCAATCAGCAGAAGGCCTACAATCGCCCCCAGCCCTGCCAACTCGTTCGTGAGATTGTTAGTCCCTTGAAAAATCGCGCCTTTCACAGTAAGAAAGTCAAGCGAGACTAATCCATGTACCGTGGCGACACCCAGGAGTAGAGACGGCACGAAAAGAACCCAGCCAATCAGCC
>JAKONH010000149.1 GCA_022702045.1 Spirosomataceae bacterium | reverse complement strand
CTTTGGCGTAACAAATCGGAGAAAACGAAATCTACTGCTTTGCAGTGCATCAAAACATGCGATCAACTAACCCGTCATCTGGCAGGCAACACGCATGATCACGCACGCCAGCTATCAGAACATTGCTTGAGAGCGAGGCAGTGTTGTAGCGAGATTGCAACGCAGTCTTGGGAAAATAACCACTCGATCAGCTACCCGACAGCGACCGTTTGTTACGGGATAACTCTCCCTGTCAGCATTTATAGGGCATAGGCCAAACAAGACCGTGCTTTGCCTGTTTTGTTGAATACATTAAGTTGATACTACACGTTATGAACACAAGCGAACAAGACCCAAAATCAATTGAGAAGGTTCTCAATCTCATCAAGGATATCCACGTTGCCATGATGACCACTGTCGACGAACAGAAAAATCTGGTGAGTCGGCCAATGGCTCTGATTCACACGAGTGCTGATGGCTCGCTGTGGTTTTTTACCAAGAAATCATCGCCTAAAGTCGATCAGATTGAGGAGAACGACAGCCGTGTAAATATTGCTTTCGCTGATACTGACAACTCGACATACGTATCTGTATCAGGTACGGCATCGGAGGTGGATGATCGGGCAAAAATTGAGGAGTACTGGACGGAAGAAGCAAAGCCTTGGTTTCCGGCAGGAAAAGAAGACCCCGAACTAGTACTGTTGAAAGTGAATACCGAAATGGCTGAGTACTGGGACGCTAACTCAAGCCGTATCGTTCGGTTGTTTCAGATGGTTACCGGTGCAATTACCGGAACGCCACCCAAGATGGGCGAAAACGAAAAGGTATATAATTAAGTACATTCAGATAACGGGTAAGGCAGGAGTTGCGTGCGCACGTGGCTTCTGCCTTATTCGTTTATAGATCCCTATATGATTGTCAAACAGAATGATACCGGCTGGCTAATTATTAATCAGCCAGCACACGGATTACTGGCGTTTAATCTGGCGTTACAATGGAGTGAATCGAAGCGCCCTGATTTCTGGCCTGAGACGCTGATTGCGTTAACCGAACACGACGACGGCCAGCCCGCCTGGGATGGGCGAAACCACCTGACGACGGCTGGTGCACCGCTGGATTTTAAGATTCTGGAGTATTCCGCCGAGCAGTGTCGCAATCTGATCAGTGTGGCGCTTCAGAAAAGCCGTTGGAACGCGTTGATGGCATCGATGCACACGACATTCCTGTACGAGGAAAAACGTGGGACGGATAAGGCATTAGATGAATTTCTGGATCAGCAGGCCGATAATCAGGAGAAGTGGCGTAAGCAGTACAAGTCAACGAAGAAAGCTGCTCAGTATGCCTATGACTTTGTGCAATGGTGCGATGCGTTGTCGCTGATTCTCTGCCAGCAGCAGGTACCCATGAACGGGCGACGACTGGAAATCAGCGTCGGCCCCGACGGTGTTCCACACTATATCGTGCAACGAGATGATACATTAAGCGTCGACCCCTGGCCATTTATGACAGACTTGTTCACCGTGCATGTTGAAGCTTTTGCCGTTACCCAGGTTGTGTTCACGTCCGACGATGAGCTGTACCGAGCTATTCAGGATGCTCCAGTACAGCGCTGCGAATGGACCTTCAAGCGTTGATTAAACAACAGAGGCAAGGCGATAAAAGACCGTAAAACGAATAGCCGCTGGTACTACCAGCGGCTATTCGTTTTACGAAAAATAAGTCTGTCGATTATGACTTAGCTAAGGCTAAGCAGCACCGACGAACGAGATGGGATCACGTATTCGTGGCCACCTAATACTGGGTTCCACTCCGGATTGAACTCGCCAGTTGACGTATCGACAACAACCTTCCAGTTCGACTTCTTGCGGCCGATTTTAGGCAGCATGAATGGAATATCTTCCCAATAAGCGTTCAACACCCAGATCAACTGCTCGTCGCCAACTTCCTGACCGTCTTCCGTCTGCTCGTCAACGCGTACACCGTCGATAAATAGAGCTACGCAGCGGGTGTCCGGATTTTGCAGATCATGCTCGTTCATTTCTGAGCCGTCGGGGCGCAGGAACGAGATTTGTTCGTTGCCATAAAATTTGCGACGGCTTAATAGAGGCATCTGCTGACGCAGGGCAGTTAACTGGCTGGTGAAGTCGAACAGCGCCTGCTGTTTCTCGTCCCAATCCCAGCTCATCCAGCTAATCTCGCTGTCCTGGTTGTATCCGTTGTTGTTGCCATGCTGCGTACGGCCACACTCATCGCCCATAACGATCATTGGCGTTCCCTGGCTTAACAACAGTGTAGACAGGAAGTTACGTTTCTGACGTTCACGGAGTTCGTTCACAGCCGGGTCTTCGGTTGGTCCTTCGGCACCGCAGTTCCAACTCATGTTGTCGTTTGCGCCGTCTTTGTTGTCTTCGCCGTTTGCTTCGTTATGTTTGTCGTTATAGCTGACAAGGTCGTTCAGCGTAAAGCCATCGTGCGCCGTAATCAGGTTGACGCTGTTAGCGGGCGAACGACCGTCGGTAGCGTACAGGTCGGGGCTTCCCAGCATACGCAGCGTCACTTCGTTAGCTTTACCTTCATCACCCTTCCAGAACGCCCGGAATGTGTCGCGGAATTTACCGTTCCATTCCGACCACTGTACTGGGAAACCACCCACGTCGTACGATTCGATATCCCAGGGCTCAGCGATCAGTTTTACCCGCGCCAGAATAGGATCTTGGGCGACGGTATCGAGGAATGACGAGATACGACCAGCTTCTTCGTCGTTGCGAATCAGCGTGGCAGCCAAGTCAAACCGGAAACCATCAACATGCATTTCCGTCACCCAGTACCGCAGACTGTCCATAACCAGTTGAAGTGTCCGTGGCTGAGTCAGGTCGAACGTATTACCCGTGCCCGTAAAATCCCGATAGAACTCGGGCTTTTCATTCATCTGCCGGTAATACACTTTGTTATCGATGCCCTGGAACGACAGCGTGGGACCGAGGTGGTTACCTTCCGCCGTGTGGTTGTATACGACGTCGAGGATGACTTCAATGCCGGCTTTGTGCAGGTCTTTCACCATCTGTTTGAACTCCGTCACCTGCTGACCATCCATTCCCGATGAGGAGTAGGTGTTTTGTGGTGCAAAGAAACCGATGCTGTTGTACCCCCAGTAACTTTCATTCGTGAACTGGTGAATAGGTAGCAGTTCAACCGCCGTAACACCAAGTTTCTTCAGGTAGTCGGTGCTCTCTGTCGTACCGAGGGCCGCGTACGTACCCCGTATTGACTTATCGATGGTGGGGTGGAGGTACGTGAAACCCTTCACATGCATTTCGTAGATCACCGAGCGGTGCAGTGGGGTATCAGGGGCTTTGTCATCTTCCCAGTCGAAGGTCGGATCGACAACCACACACTTGGCCATACCAGGGCCACTGTCTTCAGTGCTCATAACAAGGTGACGATCGTCGGCCTTGTGCTTGTAGTCGTAACCAAGGCGGCTATTGTCGTCGTTAAGTGGAGCATTGATCGCTTTCGCGTAGGGATCGAGCAGCAGCTTATTGGGGTTGAAGAAATCACCTTCCTGTGGATTGTACGGACCTTCAACACGGAAGCCGTACAACTGACCCGGCTGCAACCCGTCGACATAAACGTGGTATACCAGTTCGGTATGCTCCATCATCGGAATACGGGCTGTTTCCTTTTCGGGTTTAGCGGTGTCATACAGGCACAAATAAGCGCCAGTGCTGTGTTCACTGAACAGCGCGAAGTTTACGCCTTCGCCATCGTATGTGGCACCAAGTGGGTATGATTTACCAGGTTTTGTTGAGTAGTCTTGAGCCGCCTTTGGCTCGGCATGTCCAGCCATGTTAATCAGGTATGCGTTGTGAATGAATGTACTTTTACGTATGGATTGAACCTGCCGAGAAAGTGTAATGTTTGGCGTGGTG
>JAKONH010000554.1 GCA_022702045.1 Spirosomataceae bacterium | reverse complement strand
ACGCCAGCCAGCAGGTCGTCGTGGAGATTGAATTCGGAAAATGTCAAGAGTTCAGCTACTTGATGTGATACAACGCTGACCTTGTTTCCCCGGTCAGCCAACCGTCGCTACGACGGTCCGATTGATTTATGCCAAATATAAAAAAAAGGAACAGAATTGCCAGCCTTTTATCCTGTTTAGTAACCGGCTATTGCTGCCTGTTCACACAAAAAAGCGCCCCCGCTACCAGTATGGTAACGGGGGCGTCGCGGAAACTGCCGGGGTTATAGTTTGACCTGTGGTCAACGTTGATTTACAGTATCACAGTCTATCGGCGAAATCAAAGGAATCACCGTTCAGAACCAATTTACTTGCCCATGTTCAGTTCGCGCTCTTCGTAAGCGAGGCCGTATTGCTTCAACACCTCATCGGGGACACCATCCCACTGATTGGGTGTGTTACCCACGTAGCCGATGTCTTTGATACCCATCTGGCTGCTGAAGAAGCCACTGGCCGTCAGGTTGCGCATCATGCTAAAGAACGAGGCTCCCTGCGTCATGTCCGGCTTCGCGATACCTGGGTAGGCAATCTGCTCGACCATGTCGATCTGCTGCGTTTTGGTGCACTGAACAAACGGCTTACCATAGCGCTTGGTGCAGGTGTTGTCGAGCCACCGGATACCGCCACGCATCGGAGTCTGGTTGCGGGGCTGGTCTTTCATCATGAATTCGATGAAGGCCGGCACGCCCGCCTGCGACGCACTCCCCGACTTCGCATCGGCCGGAATAATGATATCCGACAGCACGGTGACGGTCTGTAACTCGTGGGGGGTAAAGAATTTTTCGGCATTCAGGGCCGCATCGCGCACGGCTTCGAACTTCTGCCGTCCGCCAGGCACTTTGAGTGGCTTGACGTCGGGGGGGGCGGGAACAGCCGCTTCCGTGGGATTGACAGCAAAGCCAAATGCTGTCACGGGTATGCCTTTAAGCAGGTCTCTGCGTTTCATATTTCGTAAGGTTTTTTCAGTATACGGTTTTCAGTATACGGTTTACAGCTATCGTGGAACGGTAGTCACTCGAAATCAGGCAGACTATAGTCCGCTTCCTGTTCACCAACACGGTATTTTAAACGACGAACGGGCGATCGCTTTAACGCCTGTATCAACCCAAAAATCATTGTACCGATTCGATCTGCGCGGTTGTAATACTCATCGAACACGTGTGGTGAAAGGTGTTCCCGATCAAGCGACCGATACAGCTGCGATTTCACTTCAGTGACAGAGCCGGATGAATAGCCCAAAAACTGAACGAACTCCGGCCGATTTGCACGCCCGAATCCTTCAGCAATATTGTCCATGACAGACCCGCTGGCCCGGTTGATTTGATTCTTCAACTCGAAATCTTTCGCGAAACTACCTACTGTCGTAAGCCGATAGATATCGCGGGATAACGTTCGCGCCTGCTGCCACACATCCAGTTCCTCGAAACGATTGATTGTTGCCATACGCGCACCGTAAACTGAAAACCGAATACCGTAAACGGTGATTAAACTTTCTTCTTAGCCAAATCAGTGATATACTCTGACGTACGCATCGAACTGGCCAGAATCGTCCAGGTAACGTTTTTATCACCCTGCGACGGGAACGGAGCCGCGTCGACAATGAACAGGTTTTTCACGTCGTGCGCCTGCTGGTAACCGTTCAACACCGAATTTTTCGGGTCTTTACCCATCCGCGCGGTACCAACCTCGTGGATAATTTTGCCGGGTGCTTCCAGTCCGTAATTCGTATCGGCACCGGGCTTGTTGCCCAGCGCAATACCACCGGCTGCATGAATAATTTCCTCGAACGTATCCTGCATGTGCTTGGCCTGCTTGACCTCGTAGTCCGACCACTTGTAGTTGAAGCGCAGTACCGGAATACCGTACTTATCGACCACGTTAGGATCAATTTCGCAGTAGTTGCTTTCGAGCGGCACCGGCTCACCCCGACCGGCCATACCGATGTAGGCACCGTAGAATCGGCGGTAATCGTCTTTCAGACCGGCACCGTAGCCACCGCCCGGCTTTTTCGAGCCGTCACGGGCAGCCATCATACCGTTCATCGCTTCGATACCCCAACCGAAACCATATGCAGGCATGCCCATACCGCCCCAGTATTCGATGTGATACCCACGCGGGAAATCTAGCTTTTTGTTGTCGAGCCACCAGGGCGTGAAGACGTGCATTCCACCGACGCCATCCTCGTTGTAGCGCTTCCGGTCCATCAGCGCTGGAATGAACGCCGAACGGCTGGCACCAGTCGAGTCATTGATGTATTTACCAACTACGCCACTGCTGTTGGCCAGCCCGTTGGGGAACCGACCCGATTTCGAGTTGAGCAGTAACCGCGCCGTTTCACCTGCACTGGCCGCCAACACAACCGTCTTCGCCTTGATCGTCACTTCCTGCAACGTCTGCGTATCGACGTAGCTTACGCCCGTACACAGGCCCGACGCCGGATCCGTCAGTACTTCGCGAACCATGGCTCCGTTGATGAGCGTAACGTTACCCGTTTTCATAGCTGGCTTCACCAGTACCGACGACGACGAAAAGTCGGCGTAGGCCTGACACGCCCGACCACACTGACTACAGTAGAAACACTGGCCACGCTCATCGTTGATCGGTTTGGTCAGAATCGACAGCCGTGACGGAATGACGGGAACCCCGATACTGCGGGCTCCTTTACGAATCATCAGCTCATGCAGACGCGGCTTTGGTGGGGGTAGGAAAAAACCATCGGGCTCTGACGGCATATTTTCCACCGACCCGAACACCCCGATCAGCTTGTCGACACGGTCATAGAACGGTTTGAGGTCATCGTAACCGATTGGCCAGTCTTCACCGATACCGGTCATGGTTTTACGCCGGAAATCGTCGGGGGCAAAGCGGAGCGAGATACGGCCCCAGTGGTTGGTACGACCACCCAGCATCCGCGACCGGAACCAGTGGAATTCGGTACCTTTCGCGGTCGTGTACGGTTCACCTTCAATATCCCAGCCACCCCAGGCCGCATCGAAATCACCGAACGGGCGGGTTGTACTGGCACCACGCCGGGGCGACTCCCAGGGCCATTTCAATTGGGTAATATACTTCGGGTCGGCAGGGTCGAAATAACCACCGGCTTCAAGCAGCACGACTTTTGCGCCTGATTTGGCAAGCGAGTAGGCGGCCATACCCCCACCGGCTCCCGAACCAACGATGGCTACATCGTATTCTACCGGGGCTTTTTTGATCTGAAAGGGATCCATACAACTAGTTGAGATTAGAAATAGACAGCAGGCTGCCGAAACAGCTTACTAAAATAAAGGTCGGCGGCCAATAACAGGCGCACCGACCATTGACTTCTATGAATACAAGCTAAAATACCCACTTACATACTCATTATTTACCCAAAACGTACCGTATTTTGATCGAAGTATGTGTAGACATACAGCTACCAGCTATCCAGTCCTAGCAGGCGACGGCCCAGCGGAGATAGTTCGGCAGTTGAGTAACGCGACTGCTCCCAACCACGCGGATCGCCGGGAAAGGCGTAGCCTTCAGGCGCAATCCGGTCGCGCCACGACCGGATACGCCATTGCCGTAATTCTTCGTTTGTTTCTTCGGCTGGCATCATCGAAATGTACTGTGCAAGCCGGACCTTTCCGGTCGAGCGATTGGGCCGGATACCGTGGGGGAGTGTGCTGTTGAAGATCAGCAGATCGCCCGCATTCATTTTCACTTTGACCAGCTTGTCTTCGAAGTCCGTGATGTCGGGGCGGAACCGGTTGCGGTCGGCGGGTTGCGTCAGCTTCCAGGTATCGTAGGTACGGTACAGTTCGGGAATACACTGAAAGCCCCCCATGTTTTCATCGGTCTGATCGGCCAGCGCCAGCACACCCTGCACGTTCTGCGGACGCGTTTCGGGGTCGTAGTCCCAGTGAATAAAACCTTTGAACGTATCCTGTGGACGAAGCGGCAGGTTCAGGTTAGCCCGGTCTATGGTCACCCACAGTTTTTCCGTTCCCCAGATATCGACAAATGCATCGTACACCCGCTGTGTCTGCCGGTTCGCCCATTCGTAAGGATGATTGTACAGTTCAACCATACCACTACCGACCAGCTCCTTCATCTGCATTTCGGCGCGGGGTGGCGCATACCAGGTCGACGGATCGTTGGGGTCTTTCTCTTCAAATTCCCACAGCAGATCGGCCAGTTGTTGCGCCTGTTCGCGCGGTACCGCGTTGGGAATAACGATGTAGCCATTCTGCACCCAGAACTGCCAGTCGTCCTCCGACAGCACGCGTAACGGTGTGCCGTTGGAACGATCGTTTAACTTGAGATGACTACTCTTGGCCGTCGACGGGTTGCCAGGAATGTCTTTGTGCGCGTTGTTGGGCACCATCGTCGGGGCCATTGTTTGCTGTGGTTCAGGAATCATCGTAGTAGTATTTTATGAATTAGTACCACAAAATTCAGCAAACGCAGCCTTCTATTGTATAACGTAGCTAGCTGCTAGTTGAACAATATTGATCTTTTTGATAGCTTGACCCGTGACATAACGCAATCATGGTCAAGAAAGGAGGTAATGCGCTGGTTCGGGAAGAGGTCAGGCCGGATACCGATAGTTCGTTTCGTATTCTGGTAACGCCCCACCTCAACGACTTCTACTACTGGCACTTTCACCCCGAATATGAATTGGTGTACATCGACCGGGCGGATGGCACACGGCAGGTTGGCGATCATCTATCCCATTTTACGGGTAGCGACCTGGTACTGATCGGTCCGTATATTCCGCATCTCAATTTTGACTACGGCGTCCGGACCGATTACCGCAAGGTTGTAGTACAGGTAGGCGCTTCCTTTCTCGGCACGGGTCTGACGCAAACGCCCGAGCTAACCGCTATCGGGCGGCTTTTCGAGCAGTCACGGCAGGCCATAGCGTTTGGCGAAGCGACGAAAGTCGCGATTAGTGAACGAATGCTACGCCTGCCTGGCCTGCCTCAGTTTGCGCAGTTTGTCGAGCTATTGTCGATCTTCAATCAGTTGGCTACCGCTCAGGATGCGACCTTGCTTCACCCTCACCCCGTTGAGTCGCCCTACAACCAACGGCAGATGGATCGCATTCAACGCGTACACAACCATATTGCGCAGCATTACCAGCGCAAGCTCGATAGTGCCGAACTCGCCGATCTGACGAATCTGACACCCGAAGCGTTCTGCCGATACATGCGTCAGATGACCCGAATGACCTTCACTGAATACGTCAATCAATACCGCGTACAACAGGCCAAGCTGTTGCTGCGTCAGCAACACAGCGTCACGGAAGCCTGTTTCAGCAGTGGTTTTGAAAGCCTGTCGTACTTCAATCGCGTTTTCCGGCGCGCAACCGGCGACAGCCCGAGGGGGTTTAAGAGCCGGTTTACGTAGAGACGCGCGACCCTTCGCGTCTCAGCATGCGCCAGCCAGGCTCGCCAATGGGCCATCCGGTTGCTGAGACGCGAAGGGTCGCGTCTCTACTAATCAAACAAATACCAGTCGACGCCGAAGGCAAAGCCGCGACGCATTTGCAGATAGTCGGGAGCAACGAAATAACCGGGCTGTAAGATACCCTGATTGGCATGGGTCAGCTTGACGAACAGACGCGTGCGGTTGACCCGCAGGTTAGCGTATAAGTCGGCCAGGATATACCCTTCTACCTGCTGACTGTTTTGCAGGTAAAACTGCTGGGTGACCGGCATGTAAGCGTTGGCGTAGTAAGGCGATTTGTAGTGCAAATCAACCCCCACCTGAATGTACAACGCCTTGGCATACAGCACTTCATACTGGAAGCGGGCGTTCATGAAAAAGGGTGGCGTTTGCAGGTAACTCCGGGTTGACTGCAAGGTGTAATAAGCCTGTCCCGATGCCAGGAATTTACCAGCAGCAAGCTGGTAGCCCAACCCCGTTTGCAGCACCGAAAACGAGCCGGAAGCCTGCTGAGCAATGGCCTGCTGATCGAAATAAACGTAGTTGGTCAGCAGGTAATAGTTGATTCCCGGTTCGATTTGCAGCTTGCGGTAGCGTAGGTTCAGCTTACCAAAAGCATGGTTGTAGCCCCGCAGATTAAATCCTTCGTTACGCCAGTTGACAATGTTACTCTGGAATCGCTCCTGCAATAACGTTGGTTGTACAAAAATAGAGGAATAGCCCGCCGTCAGTAATCGACTCGTCAGCTGACCCTGAAGCCGGTAGCCGCCCCCAACCTGGTATTCCGCTTCGGCAGTAATCTGCGAGAGACTGTCGGGGAAATAGTAGCCCAGCCAGCCCCCCAGAAAGGTTTCGAAGCGACGGGTTTCGTATTCATTGGATCGCGCGTACCCGGTAGCATACTGGGTATACTGCCCGTAGATTCGGTTGCGCAGATACGCCCGATAGTTAAACGCCGATCCGTTCCGTTCAAAAATACCTTTGAGACCAACCTGATTTTCGAGCAATCTGAACCGGGCGTCGAGCACTATTTTCGACGTATCGCCCAGATTTGCTGTATTGCCCAGAATTGCACTATAGAAGCCCGCATTGACAGCCAGCGTTGTATCCTGGTAAAAATTCTTGTGGCGTTTGTAGTCGAGTCGGTGAAAGAGTTGAATTCCCTCGGCTGGCACAAACTGCTGATAGATGTGATAGTCGTTACGGATTTCACTGCTATTGGGGCTCGTAAAATAACCTGATCCTATAGTGTTTCCCGTCAGGCGGGAGTTGCCGGTATAATTATAAATGATTGTTTCACCCGTCACCGTCGTACCCGGCAGCACCCCACCCTGCTCATCGAGCGAATGGTTCATGTTGATAAAATTCGCCAGCAGCGTATACTTCTCGTTCTTCGAGCGGTAGTTCGTGTGAATCACTCCGCTCCAGTTCTGCGCCAGTAGCTTGTTAGGATCGTTCGTACCAGCTACACCGTATTGCTTCTGCGACGTGAAGCGCTGTACGGCAAAGCCCACGTTCCAGCGTGGGGTGATGTTCTGGGCAAAGTCGAAGCGGAGAATGTTCTGATTCCGGCCACCCAGCGCCACGTACATATCCGTAAACGGCGACTTGGTGTTGTAGTACTTCACACTCAGGGGCTGATACGCGTATGCGTCGAATACCGTGTAGCCCGTCTGTGCGCCCAGTTGGTCGGGAACGTTGACGAACACCGGGCGCATGGGCGTACCCAGCGCCCCCAGATCCTGGTACAGATTGTGGCTTCGCTGCACGTATAAAAACCGGTGAACCTCGTCCATCGTCGTATCGACGGGATACAGCGTCCGGCGATTGTTTAGTACGTCGTCTTCCAGTATGTAGCGCGTCGTGGTGGGGCCGTAGATTACTTTGGTCGAGTCGTCGATTCCGGATGGCGATGTGTTGGTCGTCGACATGGGCTGGGTCGCCCCGAAGCCCGTATTCCCAAATCCGCCCGGAACCTGCTGCCCCCAGGCCGTTCCGGCCAGACGTAGCAACAGCACCAAAAAGGGTATGCATTTATTCATTGACTCAAAAGTACGGCAAAAGCGGCTGTTCATAGAGGGCCGGTGCGCGTGTTAGTTTTTTTTAAGAGTTAGCATCGAACGCATCCAGCAACTGATCGAATTGACGGGCAGAATCAGGCAAGAACCGGACCGCTATTGGCAGGAAATACAGTGGTAAGGTCGCCCGCTCATTCGGTGTCAGGAGCGCATCGAGCTTTACCCAGTCTTTTTCCGTTGTCAGCAACGATGTGCCAGCTGGTAGCTCAGCCAACAGACGATCCAGATCGACGCGTTGGTAGGCGTAGTGATCGGCAAAGCGATGATGCCGGTGCATTGCAAAGGTCTGCCGTACGTACGCGTCCAGCGGATCGGCATTGGCCAGTCCGGACACGAGCATAACATGTTGGATAATATCGTCCGGTATGTGCGTAGCAAACGCAACCGGCTGCCCGTAATGCAGGCTAGCAAACAGCACCGGTACATCTGCCCGGCTATAGCGACGCACGGCCTGCCGAATCCGCTCCTGCTCATCGAAGGAGAGTGTATCGGGGCATTTTGTGATAATGACCGCATCAGCCCGATTCGCGCCCGACCGGCTTTCGCGTAGCCGACCCGCCGGAAACGGGTAATCGGTATAGAACGGCCGGTTGAAGTCAGACAGCAGCAGATTCAGGTGCGGGTCGACGGCCCGGTGCTGGTAGGCATCATCGAGCAAAACCTGTCGTAGCTGCGGAAAAAGCTGGTGCATCTGCCGAAGCGCATCGGCGCGTCGTTCGCCCACGCACACCCGAATCAGGCGA
>JAKONH010000143.1 GCA_022702045.1 Spirosomataceae bacterium | reverse complement strand
CTTTGGCGTGGGCAATTATATCCTGCAAGGATGCCGCCGGTGTTTCGGCGGGCGCGTTTTGTGTAGTGCTCATACGTAACCGCAAAAGTACAATACCCAATCACAAGGCCGTATACCCGCTGGCTTTTTCACCAACAACCGCCTGTACAAGCCATTGCCCGGCAAACCGCCATTCCAACCGTTTAGCGACATAATCTCAGAAATAGTGGTCAGTACATTACAATATTTTTGTTGCGAAACAGACTATATCCGTATGAGCCGCTCTTTCGACTGCTCTGCCTATCCGTGAATGCAACCACGCTGACATATACCCAGTTGATTACGCCAATGGATGACCCAGACGCAGGTGGCTGGCAGGCGCAGAACGACCAGATTCAGGAAACGGTCCGGCGCGAACGCGGTCGCCTGCTCGACTTTATCCGCCGTCGCCTGCCCGATGCCGAAGCCGCTGAAGACGTACTCCAAGACGTTTTTTATGAGCTGACAGAAGCGTACCGACTGACGCGCCCAATTGGTCGGGCGGCCGCGTGGCTTTTTGCGGTGGCCCGTAATAAAATTGCCGATTGGTACCGCAAGCCCAAAGCCCTTTCGCTCGACGCTCCACTGGCGAGCGATACCGTTTCCGACGATGACGTACCGATGCTCATGGATTTTATCGGCGACGATGATTCGCCCGAAACGGAGTTGTTCCGCGAAGCCTTTCTGGATGCGCTGACGACCGCGCTCAGTGAATTACCCGCCGAGCAACGGGACGTATTCTGGCGGCACGAAATGGATGGTCAGTCATTCAACGCGATGTCTGCTGAACTGGGCGTTCCGGTCAATACGTTATTATCGCGAAAGCGGTATGCGGTACTACACCTGCGCGAACGATTGCAGGATTTGTACGACGACCTGACCGATTAATTGACTATTCACCCCACTTTATTACGTAACGCATCTGTTACTGCGCTCATGAAACGCTCTCGAATTGGCAAAATCGTTGGATCTGTTGTGTTTGCCGTTGTCTTTATTGGACTGATGGGGTACGTCGTGATGAGCCTGTGGAATGCCACCTTACCGCTTATCATACAGGGCATATCGGCCATTACGTTCTGGCAGGCGCTGGCGCTGCTGCTGCTGTCACGACTCTTATTTGGCGGATTTCGTGGCCCGTGGAGCAAACCCGGCTTCGGTGGGTTCAACCGGGATCAGTGGAAAAACCGGATGGCTGAACGCTGGCAGCAACTTACGCCCGAACAACGCGAACGAATGCGGCAACGCTGGGGTGGTCGCTGCTACAAAGACTGGGAACCTAGCTCGGACGACTCTACGAACGACACACCGGGCCGGTAGGCAAATCTGGTAGGGCAATTGGGTGATTATCACCCATTTCCTCATTAGGTGTTTGAGTTAAGGGTAGCTGCCGTAGCCCGGTCGTTATACCGACGCAAGTCGTCTGTGTACTCTAAGCCAAACTCCCTACCCCCATGCTTCTTACCAGCGTACTCCTGATCGCCGTTATTTTTCTGGGCTGGCTATTTTCCGGCTACAACCGTATGCGGGCCGGTTCATTTGCCACCCAGCCCGACCTCCCCGATTCAGCCGAAGGCGGCACACAGGCTGCCCATCAGCACCACGAACCGCCAAGCAGGCTACGCCGATATATTTTTTCGGAAGATCATAAAACCATCGCGCGGCAGTACCTCATCACAGGGATTCTCTGGTCCGTCATCGGTCTTAGTATGTCGGTCATTTTCCGGCTGCAACTGGGATTCCCGACAATGAAACTCGGTTTTCTACGACCGCTTCTGGGAAAATGGATTGGCGAAAACGGTCAGCTTGATCCCGAGTTCTACCTGTCGCTGGTAACGATGCACGGTACGATCATGGTCTTTTTCGTGCTGACGGCCGGACTCAGCGGTACATTTTCCAATTTCCTGATTCCGCTTCAGATCGGTGCGCGCGACATGGCGTCGGGTTTTCTGAACATGCTGTCGTATTGGTTTTTCTTTCTGGCCAGCGCTGTTATGTTCTCGTCGCTGTTTATCGAAACCGGTCCGTCGGCTGGTGGCTGGGTTATGTATCCGCCACTGAGTGCGCTCCCGGAAGCCATACCCGGTTCTCAGTTGGGTACGTCGCTATGGTTGGGAAGTATGGCGTTGTTTATCATATCGCAGTTGTTGGGTGGCATCAACTACATCACCACGGTGATTAACCTGCGAACGCGGGGCATGTCGTTCAGCAAGTTACCACTTACGATCTGGGCCTTTTTCCTGACTGCCATTCTGGGCCTAATTTCGTTTCCGGTCCTGCTGTCGGCGGTGCTGCTGCTGATCTTCGACCGTAGCTTCGGAACAAGTTTCTACCTATCGGAGATTTATATCAAAGGCGAAGCGCTGCCTAACGTGGGGGGGAGTCCCATCCTATTTCAGCATTTGTTCTGGTTTCTGGGTCACCCTGAAGTATACATTGTTCTGTTGCCAGCCTTGGGCATTTCGTCAGAAGTGATCGCCACCAACGCCCGAAAACCCATTTTCGGCTATCGGGCCATGATTGCCTCGATGATCGGTATTGCGTTCCTGTCGTTTGGAGTTTGGGCGCACCATATGTTTGTGTCGGGTATGAACCCGTTTCTGGGGTCCATCTTTATGTTTCTGACGCTGATCATCGCGATACCGTCGGCGGTTAAAGCGTTCAACTACATCACGACGCTCTGGCGGGGCAACATCCGGTTTACACCAGCCATGCTGTTCTGCATCGGCTTTGTTTCGTTCTTTATTTCGGGTGGCCTGACCGGCATTATTCTGGGTAACTCATCGCTCGATATTCAGTTGCACGACACCTATTTCGTCGTCGCCCACTTCCACCTGGTCATGGGGGCCGCTTCGTCTTTTGGACTGCTGGCGGGGACGTATCACTGGTTTCCCAAGATGTTCGGGCGCATGATGGACGAGCGCTTGGGCTACGTTCACTTCTGGCTGACATTCGTGGGTATTTACCTGGTTTTCTTTCCCATGCACTACATCGGCATCGCTGGCTTTCCCCGCCGATATTATGCCTTTACCAGCTATGATTTCACGAAGAATGTCTTCGCTGACATGAATGCGTTTATCACGGTATCCGCCATTGTTACGTTTGCCGCGCAGTGGATTTTCGTTTACAATTTTGTTAACAGCATGATTCGGGGCCGCAAAGCCACGCAAAATCCCTGGCATTCGAACACCCTGGAATGGACGACGCCCATTCGACCCGGTCACGGTAACTGGCCGGGCGAATTACCGGCCGTTTACCGCTGGCCTTACGATTACAGCAAGCCAGGCGCTGTCGACGATTATATCCCGCAAAACATTCCTTATTCGCAGACGCTGTCATCGAACCTGCCCCACGAGACAGAACAGATTCCGACCGAAACCGCCATCGAAGCGCAGAATCTCAACGATCAGTTCAAGCAGCCTCACTAACACTTGCTTTGCTTCATTACCCGAACGCCCGACTT
>JAKONH010000122.1 GCA_022702045.1 Spirosomataceae bacterium | reverse complement strand
CGGTACGATTGCCGCCGGTGTTGCCAAAGCCCATGCCGACCATATTCTGGTGTCGGGTCATGATGGCGGTACAGGAGCCTCTCCCCTCTCCTCGATTCGTCACGCGGGTCTGCCGTGGGAACTGGGGCTGGCCGAAGCGCATCAGACCCTGGTTCGCAATAAGCTTCGTGGCCGCGTAACAGTACAAACCGACGGGCAGATGCGGACGGGTCGCGACCTGGCGATTGCCGCACTGCTGGGCGCCGAAGAGTTTGGCGTCGCTACAGCGGCACTGGTCGCTACGGGCTGTATCATGATGCGAAAGTGTCACCTGAACACCTGCCCGGTCGGTGTCGCGACGCAGAACAAGGAATTGCGTGCCCTGTTCACGGGTAAGCCGGAGCATGTGGTCAACATGTTTACGTTCCTGGCGATGGAACTGCGCGAAATCATGGCCGAGCTGGGTTTCCGCACAATCAACGAGATGGTCGGGCAGTCGCAAATGCTGGAGATGCGTCAGAACCTGCCGCACTGGAAGTACAAAAATCTGAAGCTCGACGCACTGCTGTACAAAGAGCCAACCAACCTGGACGTGGCCCTTTACAAGCAGGAGGAACAGAATCACTACCTCGACGAGGTACTTGACCGCAGCCTGATTGAAGTTGCCCAGCCTGCCCTGACGGGTAACTCGCTGGGTTCGGGCGAGTCGATCTACGCGGAGTTCCCCGTACGCAACATCGACCGGAGTATCGGTACGATGCTGTCAAACGAAATTTCGAAAGTCTACGGCGGACCGGGTCTGCCCGCTGGTTCGATTCACGTCAAACTGCGTGGTACGGCCGGTCAAAGCTTTGGTGCGTTTGCCACAAGCGGTCTCAAACTTGAACTCGAAGGCGACGCCAACGACTACTTCGGTAAGGGACTTTGCGGTGCACAATTAATTGTATACCCTGACCGGGCGGCTACGTTCAAACCGGAAGCGAACAGCATTGTCGGTAACGTATCGTTCTACGGGGCTACAGCGGGCGAAGCCTTTATCCGGGGTATGGCCGGTGAGCGATTCTGCGTGCGGAACTCCGGCGCAAAAGTCGTGGTAGAAGGTATCGGCGACCACGGTCTTGAATATATGACCGGTGGACTAGCCATCATCCTGGGACAGACGGGTCGCAACTTTGCCGCCGGTATGTCGGGCGGGGTGGCGTACGTCTACGATCAGGACGGTTCGTTCGCGTCGAAAGTTAACGCGGAGATGGTTAGCTTGGAATCGCTAACCGACGAAGATCAGGGTATCCTGCGCGAGTATGTCGAGAAGCATTTCCAGTACACGACGAGTAACGTGGCGCTGAACCTGTTGGAAAACTGGGATGCGCAGATCGGTCAGTTCGTGAAGGTGATGCCGGGCGATTTCCGCAAGGCACTGGCCAGCCGGGGTATTTCGCTGGCGGAGCAGATTCGCGACAAAAACGTTGTCTATCAGGACATCACTGTCGACGTGACGCAGGGGTAACGGGTGAAGCTGGAGCCGCCAATAAACATTGCGAAAGAGAAGCTAATACGGTATCTATTAATTCCACTCCGTAACAATGACAAGTCTACGTACCTAAAACTGGCTGGTTATACACTCAATAACTGGTCAGTTTTAGCGCGGGACTTGCTACTACTAGCCGAGACAGAAGCGGCAACGCTCGAAGACGAAACCGAATTTGGTGTCTCGTTTAGTATTGTAAGCACGTTGACAGGCCCAAACGGACGACAGCTGCGGGTGAAAACAATCCGGATGCGGGAAATTAGTACTGGTTTGACTAAATTCATCACGTTATATCCTCCTTGATGAATCATGACAATTCCCCTGTATCAGCAAGTTGCGTTGGTAAGCGATTTCCCCGAGAAGGGTCTAAAAGCTGGTGACGTAGTAACGAGGGTTGAATTTTTACAGTCACCGAAGGCAGGCGTTCCAAACGGCTATTGCGTAGAAGCGTTCAATGCGCTGGGAAATACGATTGCCGTATTTGTCGTACATGAGCATGACATTGAGCTATTGACCGAGCATGATGTATTACAGGTTCGGCACAATCAACACTCGGCTGAGCAACTCGTTGTCGATATAGAATCATCCGTCGAGCAAAATACACATACAGGTACGGGTTCGACCAGTATTGCTATCGAATTGTCCGACGAAATGCTCTATACAAAAGGAATTACCCGAGAAGATTTCAAATTGCAACTAGCCTTGTATCTGTTTCAGCAAGACCTGTTCTCTATTGGGAAAGCGAGTAAGTTAGCTGGATTGCACCCGGCTCAATTTCAAAAAGAGTTAGCACGGCAGCAAATTTCTGTTCATTACGGTTCCGATGATTATGCACAGGATTTGATTCAATCTAGCGCACGGCCCAGCCATCATTAAGATTCATGATAGACAGGGTAATCATTGTCAGCAAAACTACGGCAATTAGTAACCTCATTCAGATTAACCAATTGGCGATCCTTGCGCAACTGTTTCGGGAGGTGATTATTCCACCAACGGTTTATTTCGAAGTTATGGAGTTAGTTCGTTTCGATATATCCGTCAGCGAATTTGTCGATGCCTGTTCGTCAAGACAAATACAAGTAACTGAGTTAGTCGACTCAGCAGACGAAGTAGCTGAGTTGGGCATATTGCTAGATAAAGGAGAATCCGAAGCGATCGTGCTGGCGACCGAGATTAATGCCGACTGGCTATTGATGGATGAAAAACTAGGGCGTAGAAAAGCGGAAGAACGTGGCCTGCGGGTCATTGGCTTACTGGGAGTTCTCAGGCTGGCTAAGCAGGAAAGACTTGTTACGGCTGTAAAACCATTGCTGGACAGCTTGCGCAGCAAAGCCGGTTTTTGGTTCAGTGACAAACTTTATCAGGAAGTGCTGCAAAGCGTTGACGAGTAATTAAACAACATGGGAAAACCTACCGGATTTTTAGAATTTACGCGCGAACTGCCGAAGAAGCGCGACCCGCAACAGCGGATTCACGATTATAAAGAAATCGAAATGCCGTTTTCGGAGCAGGACTCCCAACGGCAGGCCGCCCGCTGCATGGACTGCGGTACGCCGTTCTGCCACAGCGGCTGTCCGCTGGGCAATATCATCCCGGAGTTCAACGATGCGGTATACGAACAGAACTGGGCGTATGCGTACGAGATTCTGGCGAGCACCAACAACTTCCCGGAGTTTACGGGCCGTATCTGCCCGGCACCCTGCGAAGCCTCGTGCGTACTGGGTATCAACAAACCGCCGGTAGCCATCGAGTTTATCGAAAAATCGATCGCCGAGGTGGCGTTCGAAAAAGGCTATGTCGTACCGAAGCCGCCGAAAACCCGCACGGGCAAGCAGGTTGCCATTATCGGATCAGGACCGGCCGGTCTGGCGGCAGCGGCCCAACTGAATAAAGCCGGGCATACCGTAACGGTATTCGAACGGGCCGATCAGATTGGTGGGCTACTGCGCTACGGCATCCCCGATTTCAAGCTGGAAAAATGGACGATCGACCGGCGGATTGCCGTAATGGAAGCCGAAGGCGTTCAGTTCAAAACAAGCGTCAACGTAGGCGTCGACGTAAAAGCGAACGACCTGCTCGATCAGTTTGATCTGGTTATGCTGACGGGGGGCTCGACAGTTCCGCGCGATCTGCCCATTACCGGTCGTGAGCTGAAAGGCATTTACCCAGCCATGGAATTCCTTAGTCAGCAAAACAAACGGAACGCGGGTCGGCCTGTCGAGGTCGATCACCGGGGAATGACCTACAGCGATGGTGAATTGCTGGCTACGGGTAAAAACGTCGTCGTCATCGGTGGTGGGGATACCGGCTCTGACTGCGTCGGTACGTCGAACCGGCATGGCGCGAACAGCATCACACAAATTGAGTTGATGCCGATGCCGCCCAAGGATCGGGCAGCGAATACACCCTGGCCTAACTGGCCTATGATGCTGCGCACGTCGACCTCGCACGAGGAGGGTTGTGAGCGGCAATGGTCGATCAACACAAAAGCATTTATCGGCGACGAAAACGGCAACCTGAAGGCGCTGCGACTGGTCGATCTGACGTGGAAGAACGAAAACGGGCGGATGCAGATGGTCGAAATGCCGGGCTCCGAGCGCGACGTTCCCTGCGAGCTGGCCCTGCTGGCTGCCGGCTTCCTGAACCCGCAACACGAAGGCCTGCTGGACGATCTGGGACTGGAATACGACGAGCGTGGTAACGTCAAAGCGACGAAGTATCAGACGAATAATCCGAAGGTATTCGTTGCGGGCGACATGCGCCGGGGCCAGTCGCTGGTGGTCTGGGCGATCTCGGAAGGTCGGGAAGCCGCTCGTGCCGCCGA
>JAKONH010000110.1 GCA_022702045.1 Spirosomataceae bacterium | reverse complement strand
CGCAATGGCGTCGGCACTGGCTTCGATACGTTCGTATTCGCCCAGCACTGCCGACGCCATCGATAGTTCCTGGCGACGGTATTCCATCGGGCTGGCCTGTGACGACTTGCCGCTTAGGTGTAGCGCGTCGACACCGGCATCCAGTAGCGACTGCGCATTCCGAATCGATACGCCGACACCAGCCATAATCTCGATCCGTCCGGCGGCCCGTTCGACCAACTGTTGCAATACCGAAATTCCCAGCTCAGCCGACATCGCCTGACCGGATGTTAGAATACGGGCACAGCCGGTGCGGATGATGGCTTCAAGTGCTTCGGCCGGGTCGCGGCTCATGTCGAAGGCACGGTGGAACGTCACGGGCAACGGCTGCGCCAGTTCGACCAAAGCCTTTGTCGTTTCTTCGTCGACAGTACCGTCAGCCCGGAGCAGACCCAGTACGACTCCAGCAGCCCCTGCATTTTTAGCTGCTTCAATGTCGGCTCGCATTACGGTGATTTCGGTGTCGGAATATAAAAAATCGCCACCACGCGGCCGAATCATGACGTATAAGGATAGATTCAGGTGACGGCGGGCTTCCGTAATGAGTCCAATACTGGGTGTGGTGCCGCCTTCGCTCAGGCTGCCGCATAGTTCGACCCGGTCGGCGCCGGCGGTTTGGGCGGTCAGGCACGATTGCAGTGAATAGGCGCATACTTCGATAGTCATACTCAGACGGGGCCGGGGGAAAACGTTGGTCCCGACGGCGCAAAATTACGGTAGTATGCTGGCATGAAAGATGTACATTGACGGAAGAAAAAATGGTACCGTTTATAAATTGTGACCAACAGACGAAACAAAGCTGATTACCGTTGGTTAATCGGCTAACTGCCTACACAGGTAATTTGACGAATATTCTGCTGAGTAAAGGCCCATCAGGATAGTCACTTTTTCATACTTTTGCACCCTCATTGAAAAAAACAGTCACGCCTTACCAAAATACACTATGTACTGGACTCTCGAACTTGCTTCTTATCTTGAAGATGCCCCCTGGCCAGCCACAAAAGACGAACTGATTGACTACTCGATCCGATCCGGTGCGCCACTGGAAGTCGTAGAAAATTTACAGGAACTCGAGGACGATGGCCAGCCGTATGAAAGCATTGAAGAAATCTGGCCGGATTATCCGACAAAAGACGATTTCTTCTTTAACGAAGACGAATACTGACGGTATCGCTTTGACATGAATCGGGGTCGTTCCTACATTGGAACGACCCCGATTTTTTATTCCTCGCTGTAGTCCAGGTCGCGCCCGAATGTTTCGGGTAGCTTCAGCAGTGACAGGAGGGCCAGCCCGAAGCAGACCAGCCCGATGACGCCACCCGCAGCCAGCGTACCGATAGCTGGCTTCATGGCCTGAAATGCGGGGATACTCAGCAGGGTAGTGGCCCGCACGTTGTTAGCGACAGAGGTTGTCGCCGTTGCTCGGAGATTGGTGCCGAAACTTTCGGCCGTAACGGTCAGAAAGAGGGCAATGTAGCCGATACCAAATCCCATACCGACACAGAGTGCATAAAACACGCTGGTCGAGGCAATGCCACCGAACAGGTAAAGCAGTACGAAGAAGAGCGTCAGACCCATCATCAGCCCGATAGCTTTGCGTCGTGAGCGCAGCAACTGACTGAAAGGGCCACTCAGCAGGTCGCCCGCGACCATGCCGACGTAGGTAAACATGACGCTCCGGCCCGGCTGAATGGCGTCGGGCAGGTCGAGCGCTTTACCGAACTCATTACCGAACGTCGCCAGAATACCAATGACGAAATAGGTAGGCAACGAAATACCCATGCACCAGATGTAGCGCATCAGCCGGTCACGGTTTTGAAACAGCGCCCAGAAATTACCCCGACTAACGCGGGTTTGTTGGGTCTGCTGATAAAGAGCTGATTCAAGAATCGTTACGCGGAGCAGCAGCAACGCGAGGCCCAGGCCGCCACCGATGAAATAAGTGGTGCGCCAGTCGAACAGCGACACGGTGAAATACGCCACGACAGCACCGAACAAGCCCACGCCCGCTACCAGCGACGAACCGTAGCTGCGTAACTGCCGGGGCAGAATTTCGCTCACCAGCGTGATTCCTGCCCCCAGTTCGCCTGCCAGCCCCAGCCCGGCGACGAACCGCAGCAGCGCGTATAGGTCAGGATGCTGAACGAAGCCACAGGCGATATTCGCCAGCGAATACGTGATTATCGAGCCAAACAGTACCGAGAGCCGGCCACGCTTGTCGCCCAGCACCCCCCACAGAATACCGCCGAGCAGCAAGCCTGCCTGCTGAATGTTTAGAATCCGTCCCCCTTCCAGCGAAATGGCCGCTTCCGTCAGTCCCATGTCTTTCAGGCTCGGCACCCGAACGATGTTGAACAGCAATAGATCATACACGTCGACAAAATAGCCGAGAGCCGCCACGATGACGGGAAGCGAAAACAGGGGTCGAAACGAAGTAGAGCCAGACGACATACAGCAGGTGGGTTCAGTGGTACGAAGAACGTCCCCGTCGTCCTAAAAGGCAACTACCGCGTGTAACGACTTCGGCGTAATGCCTGCCAGCCAATACCAACCAGTCCGATCAGCAGCAGCGGTCCGAGCAGGTTGAGCGCCTGCCAGCCGGCCCGGTCGGTGTCGAGCCGGATTTTGTCGAGCGGACGCAGCGTTACCGTTCGGGCGCGGGATGCAATTACACCGTCCGGGTCGACCAAGTAATCGATGGCGTTCATAGCAAAATCCTTGTTCGCGTAGGTGGTACGCGTGAAGCGGTCGAACCCTAGCGGATACGGCTGATTTTGCCGGTAGTTGACGTCGTTGATAACCAGATCACCGTCGGAGCAGATCAACACGCGCGAGGGAATGCCTTCGGCCGTAAAGCCAGCCGCCCGAGGATCGCCGGGTAAAATCTGATTGGCGTAAAGTGAGGTAAACTTACCGTCCAGCAGACACGCAATCAGTTTAGAACCGCCGTTGTAGGTTTTCGGATCGGGCTGCTTGCGGGCTTCGGTATAAGAAATTAGTACGGGCGCTTTCAGATCCTGCGTGTAGGGCGACGTGAGCAGCAGCGGTATTTTCTGAATGCCCCGTGACTGTACCGTGTCGAGCGAGCTGGTAAAGCGGGCCAGTACCACGTCGAGGTTACGCACTATGGGATTGCCCGAATTGCCAAAATTATTGAGCAGGGGGTAGAACCGCCACGGCAGCAACTGAATGTTGGGTTTGTCGCCCATATTGCCTACGTTGAGCGGAATGGGCGCACAGTACAGATCCTTTACGACATCGCGGTTGATGCGGACACCCCAGCGAAAGAACAGGTTATCGAGGTTCAGATTCAGTGGCTGTGCGTAGGTGCCTTCGTTGCTGACCGAATCGACACGCTGTCCATCCACGAAAAACAACGCCCGCCCGCCCTTAACGACGTATTGATCGATCTTGAAAATGTCATCGTCGGAAAACGGTTTGTCGGGCTTCGGAACGAGCAGGGCGTCAATGCCCGTGATCGGACCCGGTTTGCTCATGTCGACAAAAAACAGGTCGTACTTTTCCTGGACCGATGCCAGTAGGTCGGCGAAGCGCGAGGGCGGCACCTGCGTGTTTCCGTACAGCAACCCTACACGCCGGCGGTTTTCTGCTGTCTGGGTCAGCTTTTGAATGGCTGATGCCAGCTGAAATTCTACGCCTTCATACGACTGGTTCAACTGCTCTTCTTTTGAGGCCGTCTTGTTGCCTTTTAGCAGTAACACCGGAATTTCCTTTCCGGCATACGACACGATAGCACCGGGAAAAACCAGTTTTTCAGTTCGTTTTCCGCCTTCGTTCGCAACCAGGTTTGTCGGTAATAGGCCCCGCTGCTGAAGCCGGTCGATCAGCTTTCCTTTGTCGTCGGCGCTGGTAATGGCGTCCGGATCGATAAATCGGTAGGTTAGCGCGGTGCCGGTCTGCGCACGAAACTCGTCGAGTGTTTCACGCACGGCGTTTTCCAATCGTTTGAATGCTGGTGGCAGGTCGCCCGTCAGATACACATCGATATGCACGTCGCCGGGGAGAGTCTCCAGCATCGTGCGCGTGGGATCGGAAAGGGTGTATCGTTTTTCCTGCGTTAAATCAATCCGAAAAAAAATAAAGGCCGACAGAACGTTGACGGCGATCAGCGCAAGCAGACAGGTAAGTGTACGCAGTGAAGCAGCTTTCATGGTGTACAGTAAACGAATGGGCGGGCGTAATCGGTCTATGCCCGCATCCTGCAATTACGATCCGACGGGTTGGCGTATCACGTTAGCTATGGGCAAGTTTACGGCAAAAGGGATAAAAACAGGTTTATACAATTATTTTTTGCACCCGACGCAACCCACCCATATGATCTACGCGTACAGTAGGTTAAAAGCGAGTTAAACTGGTTTAGCCCATTGCGCCAATACGATGGCTAACGCGCCCCATAGTGCTGCCCTGCCCGATTTGCTGGCTGGTTGCCTGCGCAACCACCGTCAGAGTCAGGAATTGCTGTACCGGCAGTTCTATGGCTTCGCTATGAGCGTATGCCTGCGCTACGCGCCCACCCGTGACAGTGCGCTGGAGGTGCTGAATGACGGGTTTTTAAAGGTGTTTACCCGGCTCGATCAATACGATCCGGCACAACCCTTTAAAGGCTGGCTTCGACGGATTATGATAAATACGGCCATTGATCAGTATCGGCAGGAAGTCCGCTACGTACAGTCGAGCGACATCGAGCAGGCTGAACAACTGAGTGTAGCCCCCGAACCGGATGCATACACGCAACTGGCCCATGAAGAACTGTTGGCATTAGTACAACGGCTATCGCCCGCCTATCGGCTGGTCTTTAACCTGTATGTGCTCGACGGCTATTCACACGAAGAAATCGCCCAAAAACTGAGTATCTCAACGGGGGCGTCGAAATCGAATCTGGCCCGCGCCCGTGAGAATCTGCGGACATTACTGAAACACCACCACCCGGATGAGTATGCAAGAGTTACCCGATGACCAATTGGACGGGCTCTTCAGAAAATCACTCGAAGAGTCTGAACCCCCTTACGACCCGGCAGCCTGGCCGATCATGGCGGAAAAGCTGGCAGGTCACGACCGACAGCGGTTCTGGCAGCGCTGGCTGCGTCGCGTAGTACCGGTTGTTGTCGCCCTTGTGCTTCCCGTCAGCTTATGGCTGTTGACGCGCGACAGCCCATCCGCTGATCCGACTGGTAACGCCCGGTCGACGCAGTTGGCTGATGGTAAGGCTGATGATGCCCACGCTGGTGCCTCTCCGTCAGCAACAATAGCTATGAACGATGCAGACGGGGCAACGACAGCGGATACCGCAGTGGCCAAACCTGCGCCCGGTCGTGACGAGTCAGCGGATCAGCGGACGACGAGCACGATACCGGCGGCTAATACCAGCCGACCGCACTCGTCCGCGTTGGTCATGCGCCCATCGGAACGTGGCGAACAAAAGCAACCGGGCAAGGCGAGAAGCGCACCAAACGCTACTGGCTTGCCAGAACGAATGGAATTGACAGCACAAACACCACTGGCGCGCGCTTATGCTACGATGGCCCGGTCGAAACGAATGCGTGTACGTGAGCAAATCGATCAACTGATTGCCGTCCCCACTGCACCGTTCATCGGTGGGCGGGGGGCGGAACGAAGCGCGTCGGGTGGAATGGAGCGTGCGATCAACCCGCAGCGAACGGTAGCGGCTGGGGTGGAAAGCGTGGGAGACCGATTTCAGTTGTCAATCGAGCCGCTACGGAACCGATCGTTCAGTACCGTTGGCCGGTTTCCCGCTATCGACCGGCTAATGGCTGCGCCCGCATCCGGTGAGCAGGCACCAGTGGTTAATCGGGACCGAACGACCGGTTTAAGCCTGCGGGCGATGGTGTCGCCCGACCTAAGCTCCGTCGGACTGACCAATTTTTCCCGGCCCGGTACGAACGTAGGCCTGATGCTGGAATACCAGTTTCACCGGTGGCACGTGCAGGCGGGTGTACTCCGTAGTGTCAAAGTGTATCAGGCGAATGAATCGGCGTATGAATATTCGGCAGTGCGGCAGTGGCCTGTTGTGCCCAGTAGTATCAACGGTCGGTGCAATATGCTCGATATACCGATTAATCTGCGGTATGATGTCGCGCTGATCGCTCGTCAGCGCGCCCTGCCCCCCAGCCGTTGGTTTGTCAGTGCTGGCGCAACGACGTACTACATGCTGCGGGAAGACTATACATACCGATATGACGATCCGGCTGACCCGAAAATTAAATATCGCGACTGGACGACGGAGACTGGGCGATACGGCTTTAGTCAACTGAATCTGTCCGCCGGGTACGAACGAGCCGTTACGCAGCGTTTGTTCTGGCAGGTAGAGCCTTTCCTGAAAGTACCGCTCAAAGGGGTCGGTTATTACAAAATAAACCTCCTTAGCACGGGCGCCTTCTTCTCGCTACGCTATCGGCTGTAGCCACCTGATTCGATTACCACCACTTTTTTATAAAACAGCATACAAACCAAAACCAGATGGAAACGCAAAAGACAGAGCAACTGAATCGGGGTGAATTTCTTCGCTCACTGGGTATGAGCAGTGCTGCACTGATGGCCTTTTATTGCATGGGTACGTTGACGTCCTGCTCAAAAGATAGTTCCTCCGATCCGACACCCACGCCCACACCGGGTACAGGTACTGGAACGGGTACGCTTGACCTGACGGCCTCGGGTAACAGTGCGTTAAAAACCGAAGGGGGCTATATTTACAACGGTAGTATGATTGTGGCCCGTGTGAAAGGAGGAAGCTACGTAGCTTTGTCGAGAGCCTGCACGCACCAGGGTACCAACGTACAGTACCGACTGACGCAGAATGACTTCTACTGCCCAAACCACGGTTCTGAGTTTAGTCCCACTGGTGCCGTTGAGGTTGGCCCGGCTGGAACGCCCCTGACCCTGTATAAAACGGCGCTCAGCAGCGACGGCAATACGCTTACCATCACGACCTAATCTTGACAACAACCTGATGCGATTCCTCCTGTTCGTTTGGCTAGTCTGCCTGGCCGTTTGTTCCGCGCAGGCGCAGGATTCGACCGCCGTGCGGGCGGTCGCTCCTGCTGATACGATTCCTGCTGTCGATCAGTCGGCGGCTGACCTATTGGCTGGTCTGTCTGATTCGACTACGGCTGAACCGTTGCTGCCCCGCAAAATGATATTTACGCAGCGAGCGTTCTGGGGACCGAAAGGATTACTGCGAACGACGCATATTGCGCCACTGACGCCGGAGAGCCGGGGCAAAGAGTTGAAAATTCGACGGACTATGCTTGTTGCCCACCAGATTGGCGGGTTTGTAACGCTGGCTGGATTCGTGGCGCAGGGAATTCTGGGTGGAAAACTGTATTCGGCAAAGGGGCAGGAATATGTCGATCTGAAACGCTGGCACGAACGGACGGCCGGAATCATCAATGTGACCTATGGGACGACGTTGGCTCTCTCGCTGACAGCTCCACCGCCGATCGTTGGAGCCCGTCGCGGCTTCACGACCATCAAGCTGCATAAATACCTGGCCGTGTTGCATCTGACGGGCATGATTGCCACCAACGTGCTGGCTGGCATGATCGATCAGCATCCCGATCTGAAGCCCATTCACCGGGCAGCTGCCTACACAACCTTCGGTGCTTATGCCGTCTCCATCGCAGCCCTGACGTTTTAACTACGGTATACAGTTTTCGGTGATTGGTTTACGGTAGTACCACCCCGAAACGATCACCGAAAACTGTATACTGAAAACCGGATACTTTATGAAATTCCTGCTCGTACTTCTTTGCCTCGCCATGCCGATGGCGAAGCGAAAAATTATGGCTGATAAACGTGCGTCGACCGTGACGTATTCAGCCAAACACCCTCTGCACAAGTGGGATGGCGTCAGCCACGACGTCAACTGCGCCATGATCTACAACGACGAAACGAAACTGCCGGAAAGCGTGGCCGTGTCGATTAAGGTAGCGTCGTTTGACAGCGATAATAATAACCGGGATTCACACGCGATGGAAGTGCTTGATGGGATCAAGTACCCAAACGTTACCTTCGTTAGCGCTGATATCAAACCGGGAAATGATGGTCAGCTGGTGGCGAAGGGGACGCTTACGTTCCACGGGGTTGCCAAGGCAATTACTGTCCCGGTTACGCGAAAGGAAGCCGGTAACACAATGACGCTGACAGGCGAGTTTCCGGTTAGCATGACCGACTATAAGATTGAGCGGCCGTCGCTGATGGGCATGAAAACGGAAGACGACTTGCTACTAAAGATCGACGCTGTGTTCAAGCTGTAGCGATTCGCAGCCCTGACAGGTTTCTAAAACCTGTCAGGGCTGCTGTTGCACGGCTGGCTCAGCGTTCTTGCTGGTGCGGGCAAAGTTCCGGCGGGCTAGTGCGGCACTGATCAGAATAAGAACGGCACCCAGGGCAAACGGTGCACCGGGGAAATACGTGGGGGCTGTCGAGTCGGTGAAATAGGAGAACAGGTTGGTCATGATCAGCGGCCCAACAATCGACGTTATACTGGTTAGGCTGGTTAGCGCACCCTGTATCTCCCCCTGTTCGCTCGGCAGTACCTGATTAGAAATGATGCCCTGCACCGATGGCCCGGCAATACCACCCAGTGCGTAGACGCCCAGGAACGCAAACATCATCCAGCTTTGCGACGCGAAGGCAAACAGTAGAAAGCCCAGCGCACTAAATAGCAGCCCGACATAGACTGAGCGTTCCTGACCAAGCCTGGGAATGATTACGCGGCTAAGACCACCCTGTACAATGGCAAACGACAGGCCGATGGCTGCCAGCGATAGCCCGACCGTTTTTTCGTCCCATTTGAATTTCTCCATCGTATAGAACGTCCAGGTACCCTGCACGGCAAATCCCGCGATGTAGATAAGCACCAGCGACGCTACCAGTCCCAGAATAACCGGATACCGGGTCAGGTTTAGCAACGAACCAATGGGGTTAGCCCGTTTCCAGTTGAACGGCCGCCGGTTTTCAGGGGCCAGCGATTCGGGTAGCACAAACAGACCATACACAAAATTGAGTAGCGTCAGGCCCGCCGATACGAAGAAGGGGACACGTGGACCATATTGCCCCAGAAAACCGCCAATAACCGGTCCCAAAATAAAACCAACCCCAAAGGCTGCCCCAACCAGACCGAAGTTCTGGGCCCGCTTCTCTGGCGTGCTGATATCGGCGATGTAGGCATTTGCTGTCGTGAAACTGGCCCCGGTGATACCCGCCAGTATCCGGCCGATAAACAACCATTCGATTGTTGGCGCAAATCCCTGGAAGAGATAGTCGATACCGAAGCCAAATAGCGAGAAAAGCAGTACGGGCCGTCGTCCGTAGCGGTCGCTCAAGCCACCAAGGACCGGCGAGAAGACAAACTGCATGAGGGCATAGGCAAAGCTGAGAAACCCACCGTACCGGGCTGCCTGACTGATGTTGCCGTCGATGAGTTGCTCGATTAATTTCGGAAAGATCGGGATGATGATGCCGATGCCGGTTACGTCAAGCAACAGGGTGATGAAAATAAACGCCAGTGCCGGAGCCGTACGTTGTTTCATGGTGAAGTAGGTAGAGGATGGGAGTCGACAAAGTTACCCGAATGTCTGCTTGTTGGCGCTACGCATCCGGCTGAAAAGAAGAATGCCCTGCTGAGTTTGTTTCGCTCAATCAGGGCATCGTGTATGATTCGATGGGTGTGCTCAATCAGGGCAATTTCTCTTTCAAATACTGCATGATGGCGTCCTGACCGGCTTTGAAATTCTTATACTGCTGCTGCGTGATGAGCGTCAAGTCGGCGACGCCTTTAGCTTCCAGGTCGGCTTTGTGTTCAACGCGGTGAATATCGTCGTTAAGTCAGCCCTGACCCTCAATGAGCCGGTCTACTTTCTGTAACACGTCGGTTACCTGGGGTTCCAGTTGGTCAAGTCTACGGTCAGGTGTCATTGAAATGGTGGGGAATGGTATGTTTAGGTGGACAAAAACGGCCCGATTATTATCTGCATAACAACCGGGCCGGTAAAGAGAGCACTGACTAGTTACGCGTACGTATTCAGCATTACGGGCATAACCAGCATCAGAATATCTTCGTTTTCTTCTTTGTCGGCCGGAATAAGCAGACCTGCACGGTTGGGTGCTGACAGTTCGAGCGAAATCATCCGGGCGCTGATGTTGCTCAGCATTTCAGCCATCAGCTTCGCGTTGAAACCAATTTCCATCGCATCGCCGTCGTACTCGCAGAGGAGTTTCTCATTAGCCTCGTTCGAATAGTCGAGGTCTTCGGCTGAAATGGTCAGCGAGTTGGCTTTCAGCGACAGCCGGATCTGGTGCGTGGTCCGGTTGGCGTAGATCATGATCCGCTTCAATGAGTTCAGCAGATCCGTCCGGCCGATGGTCATCACGTTCGGATTATTCGTCGGGATGGCGTTTTCATAATCGGGAAAGCGCTCGTCGATCAGGCGGCAGATCAGTTGCGTGGTTGGACGACCGTTGCCACCGAAGGTAAACGATGCGTTGGCCTGACTGAACTCTGCTGTGACGGGAACTCCTTCCGGCAACGACGCTTTCAGCAATTGCAGGGCCTTACGCGGCACGATGATCGAACTGCTGGCTGGCGTACCGAGGTCAGTCCGGCGATAGCGAATCAGCCGGTGTCCGTCAGTGGCTACGAAGGTGGTATTGTCGCTGCTCAGTTGCAGGAACACCCCCGTCATGGCTGGGCGCAGATCATCGGTGCTGGTAGCAAATACCGTGTTATTGATGGCACTTAGCAGGACGTCCGACGTCATTTCAACCGACTGCGTCTTGGTGACCGTCGGTAGTTTGGGAAAGTCAATCGGATTTTCGCCCGATAGTTTATAGCGGCCGTTATCGGTCAATATTTCTGTGCCGAAGGTGTCAGTATCGATATTGATCGTGACGGGCTGCTCGGGCAGACTGCGCAGCGTGTCGAGGAGCAGCTTGGCCGGAATGGCAATTGAGCCGTTCTCGCTGGCTTCGACCTCGATCTGCGTGGTCATAGTCGTCTGCAGGTCCGATGCCGTGATCGTCAGCGTACCGTCGTCGATACGAAACAGGAAATTTTCAAGGATCGGCACAATCGGGTTGGTTGCCACGACGCCGTTGATATTCTGAAGGTTCTTTAGCAGTACCGACGAGGAGACGATAAATTTCATAGGCCGAATTAGTTGGCTGATTGCTACTTTATATAAAACAAAAGTAGCAAAAAAAATCGAGCCTATGGCGTCATGCTGGCTGGAAAGAAACCAATCAGCGGACTGCCCTTGTTGACTGAGAAAATGGCCTTCTCCCGACGGAGCAGGTAGTCATGCCAGCCGTTGAAATCAGCGGTTTATCTGAATCTGTATGGAAACCGAAATCATAAACCGCGTCGCCACTAGTGGCCTTGTCTCGATCGATCTGGAGGAGTTCTACCATCCCGGCGAACGGGTACTTTATGACCTGAAAGATAATCTGTACATGGGGCTGATGCTGCGTGAGAAAGACTTTCGCGCCTTTCTGAAAGAGCACGACTGGACTCAGTATGCGGGTAAGAACGTCGCCATTACCTGCACGGAAGATGCGATCGTGCCAACGTGGGCATATATGCTGCTGACGCTGCACCTGCAACCGCATGCCAATACGGTCGTCTTCGGCTCACTGACCGATCTGGAAGAAAAACTGTTTTTCGACGCGATTGCCCGCATCGACCCGGAGCAATACCGCGATGCGCGTGTGGTGGTGAAAGGCTGTAGCAAAGTACCCGTGCCGGTAGCTGCTTATGTCGAGCTGACCCGCGTGCTGAAGCCCGTTGTGCAAAGCCTGCTGTTTGGCGAGCCCTGCAGCACCGTACCACTCTACAAACGACCAAAAGCGTAGCCATCGATAACGTAAGGCCAGGCCGACGTCCGGCTTTTCAGGCCTCGTTCTGCTCGAAAGCTATCTAACAATCAACTTTGAGACAGCGAGGTTTTCAACTGGCGAACTTCCCGTAGCTTTGTCAGAAAACCCAACCGAATGAAATATCTTCTTACAGCGGCCTTGGCTACGTTAACAGTAGCTGGCGCATGGGCGCAACCGCAACCAAAAACGACCAAACCTCGCCCAAAAATCGGTACCACTGTACTGCCCTCACCCGGTCGGCCCGAACCCGCCATTACTAAAGGTGAAATTGACGCGCAGATGCGCTTTTTGGCATCTGATGAACTGATGGGTCGGCGCACGGGTGAGCCCGGCAATGCGGTAGCTGCTCGCTACATCGCCGAACAGTATCGTATGCTGGGCCTGAAACCGGTCGGTGATCAGGGAGATTATCTGCAACGGTTTTCGCTGGATAAAATTGGGGCTGCTCAGTCGGGAACGCTGCTGATCGGTACCGATACCCTACGGCTGGGCAAAGAGATCGTCGTGATGGCGGGTGGGCCCGCAAACGTGTCGGGCGGTGTTGTTTACGCTGGCTATGGCCTGACCGACGGCGAAGAGGGCTACAAAGGCCAGGACGTAAGAGGCAAACTAGTTGTTGTGCAGGGCGGATCGCCGGAGGCTAAACGACCCGCCGAAATCTTCCGGGCGGCTAACGAGAAACGTAAACTGGCGACGCAAAAAGGGGCAACTGCCTTGTTAGAGCTGTATAGTGAATCGATTCCCTGGGGCTTCGTCAATCAATATTTCAGCCGGGAGCAGGTGAACCTGCCCGTCACCGAGGAAAACGTAACGCCGGTAACCCACCTCTGGCTCAATAACGCCAATAATCAGTACAAGAAGCTTAAGGAAAACGGGCAGGTGGTAACGCTGAACACATCGGGCCGCCCTCGTCAGGTTGTGTCGACAGCTAACGTAGCCGGTATCATCGAAGGAACCGACCCGGCGCTGAAAAACGAGTACGTCATTCTCTCGGCCCACTTCGACCATGTGGGCGTTGGGAAGCAGGGGGGAAGCCCGTACCAGCCCAGCGACAGTATTTTCAACGGCGCGCGGGATAATGCGTTCGGAACGGTATCGATTCTGGCGGCTGCCAAGGCGTTGAGTCAGCAACGGCCCAAACGGTCTGTGCTGGTGCTGGCCCTGACGGGTGAAGAAGTTGGGCTGCTGGGAAGTACGTACTACGCCAGTCATCCGTTGGTACCCCTGAAACAAACCATTTTCGACCTGAATACTGACGGTGCCGGGTATAATGACACGACGCTGGTATCAGTAATTGGTCTGGAACGAACCGGAGCGAAAGCGGAAATAGAAGCCGCTGCCAAAGCCGCCGGACTAACCGTATTCGCCGAACCGGCTCCCGAGCAGGGCCTGTTCGACCGGTCTGACAATGTCGCGTTTGCGGCTAAGGGCATTCCGGCCCCAACCTTCTCGCCGGGTTTCAAAGCCTTCGACGAAGCGATCGGTAAATATTACCACCAGGCGATCGATAATCCGGAATCGCTGGACATGAACTACGTCTACCGATTCTGCGAAGCCTACGCCCACGCGGCCCGTCTGGTCGCCAACCGGGCTGCCCGGCCACAATGGTCGGCGGGCGATAAGTATGAAGCCGCCGGAAAAGCCTTGTATGGAAAATAAGTATCCAGGGTCTGTGTTATCACAAACCTTATTTCCGGCAGGCCGTTACTGACGCATGCGCGTCCTGTGAAGACACCAATCCAGGATATCGCTGTACCCTCGGTTGTCTGACAAACTAATCGGGGAAACCTTGCGTTTATACGCTATCAACACGATTCGATTATGCTGCTCAAATATCTGTTCATCATCACGCTTATCATCTTGTTTGTGCCTCCTGTCCGCCGGTTCGTTTTTTACCTGCTCGTCGGTCGCCAACTGGTGAAACAGCAACGGCAGGCAAACGGATTTGAGCGCCGTCAAGAGGGTGATATCCGCGTAGACAATAAGTCGCCTAAAGGTGATGAACCGTTTAAAGGGGACGATTACGTCGACTACGAGGAAGTGAAGTAAGTAGCCCTACAGGGGACGAATCTATAAAAAGCGAAGGGCAG
>JAKONH010000064.1 GCA_022702045.1 Spirosomataceae bacterium | reverse complement strand
CGACCGGCCACAACAGAAAAAGCGGTGGCCGCTTCCCCTACCCGCCTTGCCGACGATACGCCCCTGTTCACCGACCGGTTCTACTCGCCATTGGTGCTGACTATTGCCCGGGAAGAAAACGTATCGCGCGACGAACTCGACCGGATTCCGGGATCGGGCGCGGAAAACCGGGTGACGAAGAAAGACATTCTGGCGTATGTGCTGGAGCGGGCCGAAGGACCAGCCCCGGTGGCTGCGCCAGCGCCAGCCGCTGCACCGACGCCAGCCCCCGCAGCACATAAACCGGCTCCGGCCCCAGCAGTCAATGGTTCGGTAAGCGGCCAGAATGACCTGATTCAGATGGACCGGATGCGGAAGATGATTGCACAACGGATGGTCGAATCGAAGCAAACGTCGCCCCATGTCAGTTCGTTTGTCGAAGCCGACTTGACAAACGTTGTCGAGTGGCGTAACCGGGTTAAAGACTCGTTCAAAAAACAGACGGGCGAAAACATCACGTACACACCGATTCTGGTCGAAGCGGTGGTAAAAGCAATTCGCGATTTCCCGATGATCAACGTATCAGTCGAAGGCGACAGCATTCGCGTCAAGAAAGCCATCAACATCGGTTTGGCAGTAGCGCTGCCGAACGGCAACCTGATCGTACCGGTTATTCATGATGCAGGTCAGTACAACCTGATCGGCCTGGCTACGAAGGTCAACGACCTAACCAAGCGTGCCCGTGAAAACAAACTTACCGCCGACGATCTGGCGGGGGGCACGTACACGATTTCGAACATCGGCACATTCGGTAATCTGATGGGTACACCGATCATCGTGCAGCCACAGGTGGCAATTATGGCGTTTGGCGCTATTGTCAAGAAGCCAGCCGTTATCGAAACGCCACAAGGCGACTTCATCGGCATCCGGCAACTGATGTTCCTCTCGCATTCCTACGATCACCGCGTTGTAGACGGGTCGCTGGGCGGGCAGTTTGTCCGCCGGGTCGCCGACTACCTGGAGCAGTTCAATCCTGAACCGCCGGGCGGCCCCGTGTGATTTGCGTAATCGGAATGATTGCTTTGATTGAAGACTCATAGCCTATCACGATAATGAGTTAAATCATAGTTCAAAACGGTCACAGTTCAAGACAAGCATCACCACAACTCAAACTATGAAACAACGCATTGCCATTGATATGGACGACGTCATGGCCGACACACACGCCAAGTTCGTCCGTTTGTATCTCGAAGGCGAAACACCCCGCTACACGCTGGAGGAACTGAAAGAAAAATCATTTCACGAACTGTTCGACGAAGACGAATACGCGACCATCTCGAACCGGGTCTACGAGGTCGGATTCTTCCGCGACATTCCCGTTATGGATGGCGCACAGGACGTTATCGCTGACCTGATGACCAAGTATGACATTTTCATCGCCACGGCTGCGCAGGAGTTTCCAAACTCCCTTCGCGAAAAGTGGGACTGGCTTCAGGAGCATTTTCCAGCCATTTCCTGGCGCAACTACGTCTTTCTGGGTGACAAGAGTGTGCTGAATACGGCGTATCTGATCGACGACTTACCGCGTAACCTCCGCACGTTCGGTGGAGAAGGCCTCCTGTTCGACGCCCTGCACAACCGCGATGATACCGAGTTCAAACGCATGCGTTCGTGGCAGGACATTGCCAAAATGCTGTTGTAGGTCTATATCTTGACCGTTGATTGTCTTGAACTTTGATTCGTGTGATTGCGCTGATGGCTATGATTCTTTTGAAATCAACGCAATCAAATCAATCATAATAAATCGAAGGTCAAGACAATCAACGGTCAAAAAAGGGCTGCCTGATTGATCAGGCAGCCCTTTCGGTATATGCTATATTATAATAACGGTTACGCTTCGACTTTTTCGTTGACAAGTCGGTCGTGGCCAACCTCCTGCTGTGCTTTTTTCGCTTCAGCCGATGGACGCAGGCGAACGATGTGCAGTTTGTGTAGCAGCGTGATCACCGGATATGTTGGATCAAACTCGAACCATTTAGCGCCGAAGTTAGCCGCGTTGGGCCGTTTGTGGTGGTTATTCTGGAACAACTCTCCCATCATCACTACGTCAAGAATCAGCGAGTTTTTCGATTGATCCTGGTTGTCGAAGTTCGAGTAGCCATATTTGTGACCGCTCCAGTTGATGATCGCACCGTGCACAGGTCCCATGACAAAGTGAACCGGTAGTAGGAAGAAGAACGCCCAGTGCATGTCCAGGTAAATGAACGCAAAGATGTAGAACAGGCTGTAGACAACGCCCCAGCCGGCACGCGAGACCCACGAATCACCTACTTTCTCAATGAACGACCATTCCGGGTAATTTCGGTCGAACTGACGCTCAACGACCTGTCGGCGGTGCAGCACGGCATTGTAAATATCTTTCGTCTTCCACATCATCGTGAAGATGTTCTTTGTGTGGTGGGGCGAGTGCGGATCACGCTCGGTATCGCTGAAGGCGTGATGCATCCGGTGCAGCACCGCATACGCCCGTGGGCTCAGGTATGATGACCCCTGGGAGATATAGGTCAGGGCGTAAAAGAAGCGCTCCCAGAATTTGCTCATCGAGAACATCTTGTGCGCCGAATAGCGGTGCAGGAAGAATGTCTGGCAGAACAACGACAGGTACCAGTGAGCGACAAAAGCGATTAAAACGTAAATCACGAGAACGATTGGTTATAGTGGCTAAGTACGGAGCAACTATGAATACTCCTACAAAACTAACGTAATTTTAGGCTATTTAGACTCGTTCCTAAAAATAATACTGTAGTTAATTTACAGTGGTTGCGTACTGTAACAGGTTGGCCCCCATGCGCAACGCCTGTTGCCGAACGGGCTCCGGATCGTTATAAACGCTCTGGTCTTCCCAACCGTTCCCCAGATCACATTCATAGCTATAGAAGCATACCAGCCGCCCCTGATAAATAAGGCCAAACCCCTGCGGAGACTTACCATCATGCTCGTGTACTTTGGGTAAGCCGGTCGCAAATTTGAACCGCTGCTGGTAGACGGGGTGATTGAACGGCAGCTCGACAAAGCTGAGTTCGGGAAAGACTTTTTTCATTTCCCTCCGGATGAATTTGTCCATGCCATAATTATCGTCGACATGCAGAAAACCACCCGACATCAGGTACCGGCGTATATTCTGCACGTCGGCATCGCTGAACGTCACGTTGCCGTGTCCGGTCATATGCACAAACGGGTAGCTGAACAGGTCAGGACTTCCGGGCTCGACAATGTCTTCCTCCGGGAAAATATTCATCCGCAGGTTAGCATTGGCGAATTTGATCAGATTGGGCAGCGATGTTTTGTTGGCATACCAGTCGCCCCCACCGTTGTACTTCAGCTTGGCAATCTTGTAGGCGTACTGCTGCCCGTACGACAACTGCAGTGCGGCCGTCAGCCCAAGCAAGGTGAACAGAATTCGTTTCATTGATTCAAAAAGTTGAGGTACTGACAGGCGGTCAGCGCGGCCGTCTCCGTGCGCAGTCGGGTGTTACCCAGCGTTACCATACGAAAGCCGGCGTCGAGTGCCTGTTGTAATTCATTAGTTGAAAAATCGCCTTCCGGTCCGACCAGTACAGCGTATTGCCCTCCCGGCGTGGCCACTTTTGCCAGGCCAACGGGTGGTTCGTTGTCAGGCAGATGCGCGATAAACCGCTGCTCCTCACCTACGCTTCTCAGCAATTCGCCGAACGAAACCGGTTCGTCGAGCTGCGGCAGATAGGTTTGTAAGGACTGCTTCATGGCAGCTATCGCAATTTTTTCCAGCCGGTCGGTTTTGAGATGACGTCGTTCGGAGTGCTGCCCCAAAAAGAAACTGATCCGCTCGATGCCGACCTCCACTGCCTTCTCCACGAACCATTCGATACGATCCGGGCTTTTGGTTGGCGCTACGCACAGACGCACCGAAAATAGGCGAGGAATTGCGGCTTGAACAGATAAAACCCGGAACGCACACCGACGCGGATCAGTCGCAGTAATAACGGCAGAATAGGCGTTTCCTTGCCCATCCGTGACAGTTATCGGGTCGCCACTGCTTAGGCGAAGCGTCTTGACAGCATGACGCGATTCATCTTCAGGCAAAAAAAGGACGGGTGCCGTCGAGTCTACGCCGGGTTGATAAAATAAATGCATAGGTTCGCAAAAGTGAGTGTTTCATCGCATACCAGCAACTCCTATTGCGGGTCTGTGGTCTGGAAACCGCCAATGCCGTCGCCCCCTGCTGACGAACAACAAAATACAAAGTAGCCAAATTACGGCTCAGTATCGGCCAATTGTTTACTGCCATTGATCTATGTCTCAGACACCTCCGCCTGCTACACCTCTTTCCAATGCACAAGAAGAAAAGTTACGGGAGCTAACAGCCCAAAGCTGGAATCTCGAATTAGTCATTTCGGGTGCCGCCTTAGTGGCCGTACTGCAGTTGCCCGAGCTGATCGATGAAGGGTTCGATTACCTGAAATATAATTTGATGACTCAAACCGCCGGTCCGGCGGTGCTGCTACCCGGCCTGGCGTATAGTATCATGAAAGGTATGTGCTACGTGCTGTTCGTGGCGTTTCTGACCAACTTCGTCATGCGGGCTTACTGGGTGGGGCTAGTTGGCTTGCTGGCGATTTATCCCGACGGCATTCAGTATGACCGGCTTCCGTTCTCTACTAAACACGCTCGCGAGCGAATGGCGAATGACCTGGGGCCGCTCAATGCATACATTCTACGGCTGGATCAGCGCTGCAATGTCGTCTTTGCCTTTTCGTTTCTATTTGTCTTTTTTCTGCTAGGCCTTTCGTTCACTTACGTACTGATATTCCTGTTTTATTTCATTTTGTGCCCCCTACTACTGGATACCTTCGGGCCGGAAGCTCGACTCATAGGCTACGGATTAGGGAGTTTGTTACTGCTGGCCCTCATTGTAGTGAGTTTACCGCAGGTTAAAGCCCACCCGCAGGGCGAAGCACTACATGCTCGCCTGATGGCTATCAGCAAACTGTTTTTCGCAGGCCTCAGCAAACCCTCTTCGTTTATTGTGAATACGTTTCTGAGCAATCTGCCCAAGAAGACGGTAGGTCTGATGAGCCTGACCATGTTTGTCGGCTTCATCATATTACTCGTTGTCGAACTGATTGCTAATTCGGATCGCGTTTATGGTCACACTATTTCACCGAACCTGCGTCATCTATATCCGAGCCGAATTATCGGTCACTCCGTAAACGTCAATGCCTACAACGACCAACGGGCAGCGGGGGCGTATGTCGACGGGGCATCCATTCAGTCGGACGTGATTCGCGAGCCGTTTCTTCGCCTATACGTCGCCTACCCAAAAGCATTAGATACCCTGCTAACCCAACTAGCACCTACGCCCGTGTGGAGCGACGAACTATCCCGGGACGAAAAAAGACGCTTGCAAACCGAATGGAGCATCAACCAGATCGGCCGACTCATACGTGTTGAGATCAACGGCTCCCTGTACCGAAACCCTGATCTTTCATTTACGCAATCGGGACCTCAGCAGCAACAAGGGTGGCAAACGATCGTTATACCGTCGAACCTTAAAACCGGCAAGAATCTGTTGACAATCAGCATACAAGCTAATTCTACAACTAAACAGACTCCTATCGTGACGATCCCCTTCTGGTACGTACCGGAAAGCTAAATTGGTTTACTCACCTCGTTACAACGATCGGGCTCTACTACGCGCTACCCATCAAATACCATCTTAGGATTATTCAGACTTTTCATCGCCTGCTCCAGTCCGTTGATTGTTAGTGGAAACATGCGATTGCCCGACCAGTCTCGAATAAGCTGCGTACTTTTCGAGTATCGCCAGTGCCCAACCGGGGTTGGGTTGAGCCAGACCAAATTCGGAAACTGCTGCCGGAAGCGTTCGAGCCATACTAGCCCGGCTTCTTCGTTATAGTGTTCGACACTGCCCCTGGCGATCGTCAGCTCGAGGGGCGACATACTGGCATCACCCACAAAAATTACGCGGTAATCGCGGTTGTATTTATTGAGCACTTCGTAGGTCGATACCCGGTCGCGACGGCGGGTATTGTCGCGCCAGAGTGTTTCGTAAACGCAGTTGTGGAAGTAGAAAAACTCCAGCTGCTGAAACTGGTAGCGGGCCGCTGCGAATAAATGCGAACACAGTTCGACGTGGTCATCCATTGATCCGCCGACATCCAGTAGCATCAGCACTTTAACCCGATTCTGCCGGGCGGGCTGCATCTGAATATCCAGTATGCCCGCGTTGCGGCTGGTCTGATCGATCGTCTTGTTCACGTCGAGTTGTGTGCCGATCCCCTGGCGCGTTAGGGTACGAAGCTGTCGGAGCGCCATTTTCAGATTGCGCGTATTCAGCTCGAGCGTGTCGTCCAGATTCCGATAGTCGCGGTGTTCCCAGACCTTCATAGCACCCTGTTGATGATCAGACTGTGTCTCGTCGTCGGCTACTGTCTGTTTCCATTGCCCGATAGCGTCCGTAGCTGGTTGCTCCTGATCCTTGGATTCGGTTTGTTCGTTCGGTGCTGCCAGCTGACGACGCAGTTCGTTCCAGAGTTCAGTATCCCCTCCCGCATTCCCCAACAGCTGCTCGTCGGGATAAGGTGAGTTCTCAAAAAGCTGAACAAACCAGTCAGGTGGCGTATCCGGCAAGAATACCGGCATAGTGATTTTCTCACGGTCAGCGACATACTGCTGAAACAATCGGTCGAAAAGATCGAGTTGCTGCTCGTGTTTGATGAGAATTGTCTTGCTCAGCGCATAAAACGTGTCGATGCTCACGCCACCAACCGCACTCCGCAGTGCAGCCAGCAGGGTGAGGTATTCCGGTATGGTCACCGGAATAGCGTGCCGACGCAACAGCAGAAAAAAATCTAAGAACATGGCTCGTTTAGGTTAATCAGCTGAGTTATACCATGTACAACCCCCTGAAAAAGCCGCAAAACGCTTGCCAGATTGATGCCAGCTTAGTAGGGTCGTGTACCCTTGTGTTTAAGCGCAAGCATCAGGTTGGTGTCCTGCTCATTTTTTAATAACGCCCCTAAGTAGGGCGGCATTTCATTGAGCGCTTCCAGATCGATCAGGTCTTCTTCGGTAACGCCAGCCGCCAACAGCAACCGAATCCAGTCGAGCAACTCACTGGTCGATGGTTTTTTGCGGAGTGCTTTGATATCGCGAATACCGTAAAACACAGACATAGCCCGCAGCAGCAGGTTGTGGGCCAGTTTTGGATAGTGCGTTGTCACAATCCGCTGCATGGTAGCCCGATCTGGGAAGCGGATGAAGTGGAAAAAGCAACGACGCAGAAACGCGTCGGGTAATTCTTTTTCGTTATTGGAGGTGATGATGACGATCGGCCGATGATAAGCAGCGATCGTTTGCTGTAATTCATAACAATAGAACTCCATTCGGTCGAGTTCCTGCAGCAGATCGTTGGGAAACTCAATATCAGCCTTGTCGATCTCATCAATGAGCAGCACAGCCTGCTCGTCGGACGTAAAGGCTTCCCAGATTTTACCTTTCCGGATGTAATTAGCCAGGTTATTTACCCGGTCAGTCGAGCCGACGGCTAGCTGAGAATCCCGCAGCCGCGAAACGGCATCGTACTCATAAAGCCCCTGCTGTGCCGTCGTCGTCGATTTGACGTGCCAGGTGTGAAGCGGTTTTTTCAGCGCCTGAGCCACTTCGAAAGCTAATAGTGTTTTGCCAGTGCCAGGTTCGCCTTTAATCAGCAGTGGCTTTTGTAACTCGATAGCTGCGTTAACCGCAATACTTAGCTCGTGTGTAGCTACGTACGAACTGGTTCCCGTAAACGATTGCATGGTGGTTAACGCTTATAGTTTGTAGTCCTGGAGTTGTCGCCGAAAACTACAAACTATAAAGCAAAAACCACTATTAATAAACGCTATTCATCATCTTCACTCGTAAACGAATAAAGTGTTGTATCCAGCGCTAACGTATTCGCCTTAAACTGCCGAATAAAGTTCTCAATTACCTCGTCGGTAATGTCTTCAGTATTCAGGCATACGTCCAGCGCAATACCATAGTCGGAGTCACTATCAGTCTCGATATGTTCCTGTACCTTAACGGTTTCCGTGTCTTCAATCTCCCCGATAATCTCCGTCAACGCCGTCTCCGCTTCTTCTTCGCGATCTGGCGCGATTTTGTAACCGGCCTCGCGCTCTTCGGGTGGCGTATAGTCAGGATAGGTCTTTTGTACCTCTTCGACAGCCATTTCATAAACCAGACTGCTATGATGCAACCGTAGCGTATACACTAGCGCATCATAGATGACCTCCTGCCCCTGATACTGCCCTGGAAACTGAATGTGTACGCACTCACCGGACTCTAGTACGTCCAGGTCGTTGTCGTCTACATACACAAACGACTTACCTGCCGCCTGACACTCTTCTTTGAGTGCGTTGATTTCCTCGGGATCAAATCCCTCGTTCTTGTAGTTTGCCATACGTCAAAAATAGAAGAAAACATTAGTTTGTTCACGCAACCAGCCCAATGGTGCGTTTTCGACACGGATGCAACTACCTGCTCGTTACTCGCTATCTACTTCACAAACAGCAGTTCCCGGTATTTAACCAACGGCCAGTCTTCATCATCAACGATCTGTTCGAGTTTGTCAACTTCATAGCGGATCGTCTCGAAATGCCCTTTCACATCGTTCGCGTACAGCCGGGCGCGCTCGGTCGTGTCAGTCACGTTGTTGGCGCGTTTGCGGGCGTCGATCATCGACTCAGCCTGCTTTTTGATCACGATTACCCGCGCCGAAATATCCCGCAGGATATCCTTGATCGGTTCGGCTTCAGTGGTCATCCCCAGTTCAACTAGGTTTCGGGCCGTTTCAGCCAGTTTATGCTGGTACTTCAGCGCGGTCGACACGACGTGATTCATGGCCAGATCGCCCATCACCCGCGACTCAATCTGCACCGTTTTAATGTACTTCTCCAGTTCGATCTCGTATCGTGATTCGACTTCGGCCTGGTTCATGATGCCCATCCGCTCAAAAAGGGCCAGCGAATCAGGCTGCATGTAGATACCGAGCGCGTCGGGCGTCGAGGCAATGTTACTCAGGCCCCGCGTTTTGGCTTCGGCCACCCATTCGTCGGAATAGCCATTGCCCTCAAACAGAATACGTTTGCTGGCTGTGTAGTATTCCTTCAGGATGTCAACGATAGCAAGTTCTTTCTTTTCGCCCCGCCCCAATCGCATATCCAGATCGTACTTGAATTTTGTCAGCTGATCGGCGACGATGCCATTCAGCACGGTCATCGTCGATGCTGAGTTGGCCGAGCTACCCACGGCCCTGAATTCAAACTTGTTACCTGTAAAGGCGAAAGGCGATGTTCGGTTGCGGTCGGTGTTGTCGCGCAGCAGGTTGGGGATCCGATTCAGGCCCAGCTTGTAATACACGTTGTCGCCTTTGCTGATCGAAATCTCGTTCTTGGTTTCCAGATCTTCCAACGTCTTCGTCAACGTTTCGCCCAGAAAAATCGAGACAATAGCCGGTGGTGCTTCGTTGGCCCCCAACCGGTATTCGTTGCCCGCCGATGCAATGGTGGCCCGTAGCAGATCGGCATTGTCATGAACGGCTTTGATCACGTTTACCAGAAACGTCAGGAAGCGCAGAATCTCCTTCGGTTTACTTGTCGGTGCCAGCAGATTGACACCCGTGTTGGTACCCATCGACCAGTTGTTGTGCTTGCCACTGCCGTTGATACCCGCAAATGGCTTTTCGTGAAACAGTACTTTCAGGTTGTGCTTCTCCGCCACTTTTTCCATCAAATCCATCAATAGCGCGTTGTGGTCGATGGCGAGGTTTACTTCTTCAAAGGTCGGGGCCACTTCAAACTGACCGGGTGCCACTTCATTGTGCCGTGTCCGGACGGGCATACCCAGCTTCATCGACTCGAACTCAAAGTCGACCATAAACGCGTTGACACGGGGCGGGATGGACCCGAAGTAGTGGTCGTCCAGTTGCTGTCCCCGTGCGGGTTGGTGCCCAAATACCGTCCGGCCGGCCAATACCAGATCAGGTCGTGCGTAAAAAAGGGCCCGGTCGACAACAAAGTATTCCTGCTCCGGCCCGAGCGTGGGCGTCACCTTCGTGATGCTGCGGTCGAAATACTGACAGACGGCCGTCGCGGCTCGGTCGAGCGCGTTGAGCGACTTGAGTAATGGCGTTTTATAGTCGAGTGCTTCGCCGGTATAGCTGATAAAAACGGATGGGATACAAAGCGTTTTGCCACCCGCGCCGTTGTCCATCAAAAACGCAGGCGAACTGGGGTCCCACCCGGTATAACCCCGTGCTTCAAAGGTGTTACGCAGGCCCCCATTTGGAAACGACGATGCGTCAGGTTCCTGCTGCACCAGGGCACTCCCTTTGAATTTTTCCATTGCCTTGCCATCGGCCGAAATATCGAAGAAGGCATCGTGTTTCTCGGCCGTTTCACCAGTGAGCGGCTGAAACCAGTGGGTGTAGTGCGTTGCACCTTTCGATACGGCCCACGACTTCATGGCCCCCGCCACTTCGTCGGCAATGGTACGGTCGATTGGGCCATTGGTATAAATGGCTTCGGTAACTTTCAGGTAAGCTTCGGGCGACAGCAGGCCCCGCATCACTTCACTACTGAAGGTGTTGGTACCAAAAAAATCGCCAACCCGTTCGGCAGGTGGCGTTACCGTTACAGCCTGACGGCTCTGTGCAATCTCAAGGGCTTTAAATCGAAAATTAGACATACAGCGGGTGTAGGTAAAAATGCGTGATCAAACTTACGTGACAGCCGGTTGCTTTTCCAATGACCCCATGAAAAAAGCCCGGTTCCTGACGAAACCGGGCTTCACACTAAAAAGTATAGTTAACCTAAGCCGTTTCCAGCACATCAGCCGACTTGACGGTCTTGATGATGACAGCCGCTACTTTATATGGATCGGCAGCCGAGTTCGGGCGACGATCTTCCAGCCAGCCTTTCCAGCCGCGCTCTACCGTAGCGATGGGGATACGGATCGATGCACCACGGTCAGACACGCCGTACGAGAACTGCGTGATTGACTGGGTTTCGTGCTTACCGGTCAGACGCAGGTGGTTATCAGCACCGTATACGTCGATATGTTCTTTGATGACTTCAGGTGAGCTACCGAACGATTCGCAGATTTTCGAGTAAACTTCTTTGCTACCAGCCGTGCGGAGCGTCGAGTTCGAGAAGTTCGCGTGCATGCCCGAGCCGTTCCAGTCGGTGTCGCCCAGGGGCTTGCAGTGCCAGTTGATCGATACATTGTATTTCTCACCGATACGCTCCAGGAGGTAACGGGCAACCCAGATTTGGTCACCGGCAGCCTGCGCGCCTTTCGCGAAAATCTGGAACTCCCACTGACCCGTAGCAACTTCAGCGTTGATACCTTCAACATTCAGGCCTGCTTCCAGACAAGCGTCGAGGTGTTCTTCTACGATATAACGGCCATAGGCGTTCTGTGCGCCAACCGAGCAGTAGTATGGCCCCTGACCCCGGGTTGGGAAGCCTTCAGCCGGGAAGCCCAGTGGCTTGTCGATAGCCATATCCCACAGGAAGTACTCCTGTTCGAAACCAAACCAGAAATCGTTATCGTCGTCCTGAATCGTTGCCCGGCCGTTTGATTCGTGCGCTGTTCCGTCGGCGTTCAGTACTTCGCACATAACGAGGTACCCATTTTTACGCTGGGGATCAGGGCAGATGAAAACAGGCTTCAGCAGACAGTCTGACGAGCCACCCGGTGCCTGTTCGGTCGATGAACCGTCAAACGACCACATAGGGCAATCGTCCAGATTACCGGAGAAATCGTCTTCAATTTTCGTCTTAGAACGGAGGCTTTGAGTGGGCTTATAACCATCAAGCCAAATGTATTCCAGCTTCGACTTTGCCATGAGTACAGGTGGATTATTTTTTAATTGGGCTACACAATAGAATGTCCGACAAATATAAGCGGCAATAACAGAATTAATAAAGGCGGTTTTGGTCGATTGCCTTATTTACTATTGATTTTGCGGAAAAATTATAATTTTAATTCGTAATATACCTTACTTCGCCGTATTTTAACTAGTTCCTCATCTGTATTACTGCCTACTCTGTTTCTCCATATTTTACATCTACTTAGTCTTGAAAGGTTGATTTTCAGGGCGGAATCCCCCTTTTATCCATATAATCTATGTATACCCGGCTGATACTCAAACTGTCGAAGCGGCCGTGTCGTACCGGGGCGGAACCCGTCACCGCTATTTTTTGTACTTTTGCCAGATAGTACAATCGATCGTGAAAAAAGTAGCTTTCTATACACTCGGCTGCAAACTCAACTTCTCCGAAACTTCGACGCTGGCCCGGCTGATGGAACAGCAGGGATTTGAGCGGGTAGAGTTCAATCAGCGGCCCGATGTCTTCATCATCAATACCTGCTCTGTGACCGATAACGCCGACAAGAAATGCCGGAAGATCGTACGGGAAGCGCAGAAAATCAATCCGGATGGCTACGTGGCTATTCTGGGCTGTTACGCGCAGTTGAAACCACAGGAGATTGCCGGCATACCGGGTGTCGACGCGGTGCTGGGTGCATCGGAGAAGTTTCGGCTGCATGAGCTGATGCCGACTTTCGTAAAGGTACCAAGTGGGCAACCGGCGCAGGTGTTCAACTCACCAATCGAACACGCGATCGAGTACCACGCCAGCTATTCGCTGAACGATCGCACACGGACGTTTTTGAAGGTTCAGGACGGTTGCGATTACCCCTGCGCGTACTGCACGATCCCGCTGGCACGAGGTAAAAGCCGCTCCGACACAATAGCCAACGTGGTGCAGTCGGCGCAGGAAATTGCCAGCCGGGGCGTCAAGGAAATTGTACTGACGGGTGTCAACATTGGCGATTTTGGCCTGATCGATGGGCAACGGCAGACTACATTCCTGGCGCTGATTCAGGCCTTGGATGCGGTCGAGGGTATCGAGCGTTTCCGTATTTCGAGCATCGAACCCAATCTACTGACCGACGAGATTATTGCGTTCGTGGCGCAGTCGAAACGGTTTGTACCGCATTTTCACGTGCCGCTCCAATCGGGTTCTAATCAGGTGCTGAGCCTGATGCGCCGACGTTACAAGCGCGAACTCTACGCCGACCGCGTAGCAAAAATCAAGATGCTGATGCCCAACGCCTGCATCGGTGTCGACGTAATCGTAGGACACCCCGGCGAAACCAACGATGCTTTTCTCGATACCTATACCTTTCTGAATGAACTGCCGGTGTCTTACCTGCACGTGTTCACCTATTCGGAGCGGCCCAACACGACGGCGCTGGGGATCAAACCTGTTGTGCCGGGCTCGGTGCGGGCCGAGCGCTCGAAGATGCTGCATATCCTGTCCGACAAAAAACGGCGGGCGTTTTATGAATTGCAGGTGGGTCGGGCTGCAACGGTGCTATTTGAAGAAGATATTGCCGACGGACAGATGCAGGGTTTTACCGAGAACTATGTCCGTGTCGTGGCAACCTATGACCCGCTGCTGATCAACGAACTGAAGCCGGTACAGCTTACAGGTTTGACACCCGACGGATTTATGAACGTCAGCGAACTAACCGATGTTGTAGCGGCCCATTAACATACAGGCCAGCGGATGCTTTCGCAGTTATCCGCTGGCCTGTCACTGATTCGGTTGTCTAGTTATGTCAATTAATAGGAATCGATCCCGATCAGACTCACGATCGTACCTAGTGCTCCAAATAGGGTTACGACAAGACCGATAAAAATAAGTGGCCCCGTAGATAGCGTCAACAGCAGCACTCCCGCAATCAATACGAGGATGCTGATGAGCAGCTTCCCTTTCTTTATCATCGGTTTCTGCGGATGGTTAGGCGCCAGTTGATAACTAATCTGTTTGTTTATTTTCCGAAGTGCTAGCCGCTCCATACCGGTCAGGTGACGCGATGACTTGGTCTCAGCCAAACGCTGAGTTCCATCGGTTGACACGAGCAGCCTTTCGATACGGTTCATACGACTGCCCAGCGATTTGCTGGCTGGCAGTTGACTACGTTGCCAAGCGTAGACATCAGCTGGACTATGCATCGTACTCATCTGCGGCCTGGCGTCGGTCACTTGTTGAATAGGTTTGTCCAATACCACCGTTTGCCCGCCCAATCTGGATGCGGGCTGGATGGGGCCACGTTGAAAATATGCCACCGGCCGGCTACAGGATGCCAACAGGGAAACGGCGAGTACGATGCTGCACAGCGATCGGGTAAAGAAGTGGGTCATTACATTGAGGTTTTTTAGAATACAGGCCGGGCGTTTGTCCGCTACGACGCCAACGCACCGGCGGCCTAAAAGTAGGCGAATCGATGCCAGCCTTTTGGCATATTCAACGTTTCTAATCACTTCTTAACCGTTCTATAAGTACGTTATAAGCAGAACGTCTGCGGCTACTGATGGCCGTTGACAAAAAAAGTCACGATGAGTTTTTTTTATCCCCTTTTTATCTGGTCCATTATCGAGTCAACATTTTATAACTTGTTCCACGTTATTGAGAACTTACTTAGTATGCGAATACAACTGTCTACTGTATCTGTTCTTTTGTTATTTAGTCTTTCAGGATTTTTTGGCTGCCAGCCATTCGAGTCAGCAACGCCCGGTATATCAGTAACCGCACACCTGAAATCGACATCTATGCCTGTAAACTTTACAAAAAAAGCATAAAGATGGCGGGTGTGGGCGAATTTGGCGAA
>JAKONH010000049.1 GCA_022702045.1 Spirosomataceae bacterium | reverse complement strand
CATACCAGGCGAGGGGCGAGGCCACGACAATGGCAATCAATACCAACTTTAGGAAATCGCCCGCCAGTAAGGTAACGATGCTAGCTACGGAGGCACCGAGCACTTTGCGAACGCCAATCTCTTTGGTTCGTTGCTCGATGCTGATGAGGGCAACGGCAAACAGCCCCATGCACGACAGCAGAATTGCGATTCCGGCTGCCGACGAGAAAATGGTAGATAGACGCTGCTCCTTTTTGTACCAGCGCTCGACGTTTTCATCGACGAACGAGCCAATGAATTCATGCTTCGGATCGATCTCTTTCCAGACAGCTTTCACCGTTTCCATGGCGCCCGTCAGGTTCTGCGGATTCACCCGGACCAGTACGTAGCTGATCGAATTCTCCGGCAGCATTTGCAGGGCAATCGGCTCGGCTTTCTTGTGCAGGGAATACAGATTGAAGTCGGCAAAGACCCCGACGATCTGGTATTTTTTTCCTGAGTCCGGTTCGACGTATTTACCGATGGGGTTGGCTTCACCCAGTTGCTTGGCCAGACTCTCCGATACCAGAATGGCGGCTGTCGAATCGGTGCTGTAGCTGGGCGAAAACTCGCGTCCGGCCTTTAGTGTAATGCCCAGCGTTTTCAGGTAATCGAAATCGACGCGCAGCCAGTCGCAGCTAATCTCACGCTTGTTGTAGTTGAAGCCGTAGGTCGTCCGCGACGAACTGCCATCCAGACCAGCACCGATGTTGACTCCCGTTCCGGTTACAGCTACGATGTTGGGCTGACTAGCCAGCCGTTCGCGCATCTGCCGTAAAAACGTAGCGCCATTGATGTCGCCACCAACAGGTACGCTGATGACCTGCTCCTTATTCATCCCCATGGGACGCTGTTGGAGATAAGTCACCTGCTGCCGCATGATCAGCGTGCAGACAATGAGCAGACAGGCAATGGAAAACTGGGTGATGATCAACGTGTTCCGTAATACGCCCGGCTTGCTGACCTTTACTTTTCCTTTAAGCACTTCGACGGCGCTGAACCGGGTGACAAACCAGGACGGGTAACCGCCGGCTACCAGGGTGATAAACAGGAAGCTAAGGCCTGCAACCAGCAGTACGTTGGGCGTCAGGAAATTCTGAATTGACAGGTGGCTTCGGAACAGTTTATTGAACGTTGGTAGCAGGATGTAAGCCATTCCCAGACCAAGCAGCAAAGCGGTACCCGACAGCAATACGGTTTCGCCCCAGATTTGTCCGAACAACTGACTGCGTTGCGCACCCAGCGACTTACGGACGCCCACCTCCCGCGCCCGTGTGATCGACTGGGCAATGGTCAGATTGACGAAGTTGATGCAGGCAATGGCCAGAATAAACAGGCCGATCACCAGCAAACTATAGATGTATACGCGGCTGGCCGTGTTGCCGCCCATCGATTGATCGAAATGGATATCGGTTAGCGGTTGCAGTAGCAGGCTACGCTGAAAACCCAGTTCATTCTTCGGGTATCCTTGTTTGGTTCGTTCGGCAATGTCACCCGCAAAATACTTGTTCATCAGGGCCTGCAGCCGAGGCTGAAGAGCACCAGGCGTCACACCGGATTTCAGTTTGACAAATACGCTATGACTACCATGATCCCATTTGTCTTTATAGGCCTGGTAGTCATCCTGATTCTGGCTGGAAATAAGGGCGTCGAACTGAAGCGATGAATTTTCCGGTGCGTTGACGGCGACGCCGGTTACGGTAAAAGGCCGCCATTGATCGCCGAGCCGTAGTTGCAAGGTCTTGCCCATCGGACTTACTGAGCCAAACACAGCTTTGGCCATTTTCTGACTGATAACAATGTCGCTGATGCCCTGCATCGCCGTGCTGGCCTTACCCTGAAGCATGGGAAAGGAAAACATTGTCAGAAAGTCAGCATCCGCGCGCCGAACGTCTTCACCGAATGTTTTATCCTGCCAGCGTACACTCGCACTTTGATCGAACCAGCGGGTTATGCCTTCTACCTCCGGAAACTCAGTCCGGATTGCGGGCGAAATCGGATATGGCATGGTAGAGCTTCGGTCGGGCGTACCATCGCGCTGGTTATCCAGGAAATTGAGCCGGTAGATTCGACTGGCATCCGCATGGAAGCGATCGTACGACAGCTCGAAGGTCGCGGTCAGAAACAGCAGGATGCAGGTGCCGAACGCGACCGACAGACCGACCAGATTAATCAGCGTATGCGTCCGGTTTTTCCAGAGCGTTCGGAAGGCGATTTTGAGGTAGTTACGCAGCATGAACTTTTGATTAACTTTGAAAAGAAGCGTTTCTTTTATCGGCTATGAACGAATATCCACCGCCAAGATCCTTGCAGTATCTTGTTCTGGAAGATGAAATGGGTGTCAATGCGCCCATCATTCACCAGAGCGTAATTGCCCGGCTCACAGCCGGATTATACCCACTTTATCAGTCGGGTCGTATTCCATTTGAGCCGTTACCAGAAACAACGCTTACCGAAGGCTACGCCAGTCCGGTTCCTGATCTGATTCTGTACGATCACCAGTATGAACAGACACGGGTTATCGTTGAAATATGCCAGAAGAGTGGTCTCAAACATGATACAGTCAAGGTGATCAAGTTGATTGAAGACGACACGTATGGTATTCTTGAAGGGTTTGTTTACAATTACAAAACCAGCCAATGGCTTCGCTACCGTAAAGGCGATGGTGGCCTGACGACCGAATCATCGTTCTCCGACGTCCTGCAACTCGATCTGAACAGCTTTCTGTAAGCTGACTATTTCACCGTCACCTCGTTTTGTTGCCCTGTTTTCACGGTGAAGGGAAGGTGCATTTGCTGTACGCCATTCTGCCAGTACTCGTAGTAATAAGTGCCGGGCTGTAACGACATCGTTCGGGGGAAACGCCCCTTATTTTTTGGGGCATCGAACTCTTCCGTAATAGTTGTCGGGCCGCTGACGATCAGTTTTACGCGTCCTTCGCAGGTCGGACAGATAAACGTAACCGGGACTTCGCGGGTATCTCTTTCTGCCTGCACTGGCTGATGCGGGGTGGGTGGTGTCTCACCCAGGCCTAGCGAATCGAGTACGCGATTTTTCAAGGCATTTTTCTCGCCACTGTTCATACCCCGCACGTTGAATGTCCGGTTATAGGCAAACTGTTGTCCGTTGCGTTGCCCCTCAATCTGGATAGACAGTGTTTTATCGTTGTCGTTAATCTGCGAACGGGTACTGGAATAAGTCGACGTCGATGTCTGGGCCGTCGCGACAAAAGAGGCACTAAGCAGTAGTGTAAGGAAGAGCAGTTTCATAATCAATAGCGTTTTGTATACCCGTATCGAAGGCCGTGCCATGATTTTTTTCTATTGATTATGAGTGAGTTATCTATTAAGTGAACGCATCTTCGTCCACTATCGGACAACTATCGTACGGGCTCGGACG
>JAKONH010000016.1 GCA_022702045.1 Spirosomataceae bacterium | reverse complement strand
CTGCCGAGAAAGTGTAATGTTTGGCGTGGTGACAAAAAAGAAATCGCTGCTTCAACCAGGTCGAAGCAGCGATTCACTAGAAAAAGCCCACCCCCAATTGGGGGTGGCTTTCCGATCCCACCATTCACTACACTGTCATTGCCAGACGAGCCATCGAAGTGTGTGCACTATCGATACTCTGCTTCTGACGCAGCAGCAACTCGCGGGTGCTGGCTGCCAGGTCGGTTTCCTGCAACACGTTGTTATAAGTGTCCAGCGCTTCTTTATCGCCACGCTGACACTCTTCTACGGTTGCTTTATCATCGTTGGATGTAAATACTGTTTTCAGATTAATCCAGGCACGGTGTAGATCAGCCGTGAAGCTGGTACCGCCATCGGGGTCACCACCGAGTGCCCGGATTTCGCGGTCAAGTTCGGTGGCAAATTCGCCCCGCTGCTGTGCTTGCTGGCTGAGCAGGCTTTGCAGCTCGCTTTCTTTTACATTTTTTGCCGCTTCCTGGTAGCCTTCTTCCGAATCGTGGCTGATGGTCAACAGGCGGTTTAGCTGATCGAGGATTTCACCCCGTGTTTCTTTGACATTCATGACGTTGAACTTATTAGATTTAAAAAAACTAGTGTGCTCTGGTGTAACAGATTATAGACACATTGATTTGATAACTGACTGTAGCAGTTAATTGTCTAATAAATCTGTAGAATTAATTATCTAATTTACCATCTTTCGCGTCGCGCTGCATCTTTTTATTGGCGAAAACTGCGATGTCTACCCGGCGATTCTTCCGACGGCCGGCCTCCGTTGAGTTGTCAGCAACAGGTTGTTCTTCTCCGTACCCGATTTCATCGACTCTGCCCGACGCCACACTCTGTGCCTGCAGGTAGTCACCTACGGCTTTCGAGCGCTCACGCGACAGTTTCAGGTTGTAATCATCCGGACCTGTTGCGTCGGCATGCCCCTCGATGCGAATATCCGTGTCAGGATACTTGTTTAATGTTTGAGCAAACTCGGTTAACTGCCGTTTTGTCTCAGGCTTTAGCGCGTATGAGTTAACGTCAAACAGGATGTCTGAACCAAAGGTGATCTTAATGCCCTCGCCGACGCGCTCTACCTGCGCGTTAGGAAGCTCCCGCTTCATTTCTTCTGCCTGCTTGTCCATCCGGCGACCAATGATCGCACCGGCCGCCCCACCGACTGTAGCACCGATAATAGCACCGATAGCCGTATTACCCGTCTTACGACCGATGATACCACCCACTAAAGCGCCACCGCCGGCGCCCACAGCGCCACCTTTTTGGGCTTTATTCATCGGCTTACCGGATTTGCAACTTGTCAATACGTTACCTGACAACATACTGACGGCCATCAGTACCAGAAACGGCTTCGCATATATCGATTTCTTGTTCATTTTCATGTGTTATGAATGGTTGATCTGTGACTCACTGCGCCAAACCCTATACCAGTGTAGATCGTAATAACTGAAGATGGGTTTAGTATGCAGTAGTAAATGATTGTAAATCAATATATTGATAATATGAAAGAATTGTAATGATGCGCTGTCCGGCGTTACTGTGCAAGAATCAATGGGCAGCTTATGGGAAGGGAGAGACCTAATTTGTGGAGCCTGCTCCACACTAAACTAAGTGTGTAAAGTCAAACAAACGAATTGAGTAACTGAAACGTTAAGTCCACACAAACACGACTTAGTCAGACCGCTTTTTCGATGCATTTTCTTAAAACAAGCATACTGTTGCTGCTGATGGGCAGCGTACTGCTGCTGGCCCCTAGTAGCTGCAAAATGTCGGGTGGGGGTGACTCCATTACGCCGAACATACCCAATACGCTCGTAAGTAGCACCCTGATCGGCCAGTTTACGACGGACCAACTGCGTAGCCGATTTACGGGGACCAATGTTGCTTTTCAACTATTCATACGTTATCCGATCAGCGTATACCGCGTAACGTACACAACAACCAACACCGACGGTAAATCGATCACGGCCTCAGGGGCGCTGATGATTCCAACAGTAAACGCCGGCACGAGTGTCCCTATGCTCAGTATTCAGCACGGAACAATCACCAGCGATGACGGGGCGCCATCGAATTACCAGTCGGGCAGTGAAGCATACACCTTTGGGTCAGTGTTTGCCTCACAGGGCTACATTATTGCTGCGCCTGACTACATTGGCTATGGCGCATCGAAAGATCTGCCTCACACCTATGAGCATCGAAATGGATTGGCGACAGCCTCGCTCGATATGCTTCGGGCTGCCCGTCAGGTTTTGACGAGTCAGAACGCCAACTGGGATAAGCGCCTAATGATTGCCGGTTATTCGGAAGGAGGCTACGCGACGCTGGCGTTACAGAAGAAGATAGAAGAGGAAACAGGATCAGAATTTAACCTGGTTGCATCGAGTTGCGGTGCCGGGGCCTATGACAAACCGGCGTTTATGAAGCAGATTCTGAACAACACGACCAGTACTGATCCCAGTATTAGCCGGCTGTATCTGTGGGTATTGCTAACCTACGACCGGATTTATAACCTGAATCGCCCGGCTACGTATTACTTCAAAGAGCCGTATGCAACCCGAATTGCCGCCAACGGTTACACGGCCAATCTGAGCGGGCAGAGTTTCAACCAGGTCGTGACAGATAGCTTCAAACAGGCGATCAACAACGGTACTGATACCGACTTTCTGAAGGCAGTGCAGGACAATGACATTCACGACTGGAAACCTCGTACCAACACGCGGCTTTACCACGGAGATGCCGATGATACAGTGCTGTTCCTGAATTCGCAGAATGCCTACGACGCCATGCGGGCGCGGGGGGCAACCAATGTAGAATTGATTCCGCTTCGGGGACAAAATCACGCAACGGGCATTTTGGGATACATCACCGGTACGTACGATTTCTTAAGCTCGCTTCAATAGCTAACAAAGGCAAATGATCGACTATCAGGCGACCAGCTTGGCACGTTGATCGTTCCCTGACCACCGGTAAAACGGGCCAATTCGCGAAGTTGGCCCGTTTTTACGT
>JAKONH010000621.1 GCA_022702045.1 Spirosomataceae bacterium | reverse complement strand
ACCGTTTTGCTGTACTGCTTCAGTTTTTTATCAACTTCAGGCTTGTAGTCGGCCGGAGTAAGGGTAATGTTCAGTGAGGCATTTGTCTCACTGGCTTTGTCCAGGGTAATCTCCACGTTTGTGTCGGTTTAAAATGAGTGAATGACTGATTGACAGAGTGATTGAATAGCTACTGAGAGCCGAACATTCAATCAATCAATCCTTCAGTCATTCAAGTATTTGTACGGGCGGAGGGACTCGAACCCCCATGCCTTGCGGCACCAGATCCTAAGTCTGGCACGTCTACCAATTTCGCCACGCCCGCTGGTAGAGGAGTTGTTGAGCTAGCTCATTAACTCATGTTTGAGGGTGCAAAAGTAACCAAGATTTTCTACTTACCAAAAAAAAATTTGGCTGTTTATATTTTTTGGTCAAAACCCCTCATTTTCCTATTAATTAATTGTTATCTTGGGAAAGCGAGTACAACCACCGGGCCTGTCTTACCCGAAAAATTTAACCTACGATGATGGATACGACCGAACGGCGTCCGGCCCCCACTGCTGAACCCGTGATTGATCTGGAACTGGAACGACAGGAAATTTTAAAGCGCTATCGTCGATTATTGCGGGCTGCCAAACCCATGCTCAAAGGCGACGATGCCAAACTAATCAAGAAAGCGTTTAATACGTCAGCCGAAGCGCATAAGAATATGCGCCGGCGGTCGGGGGAACCGTACATCTACCATCCGATTGCGGTGGCGCAGATTGCAGTTGAAGAGATTGGCCTGGGTCCTACCAGTATCGTAGCAGCTCTTTTGCATGACGTGGTAGAAGATACCGAAACCACAATTGCCGACATCGACCGGGCTTTCGGACCTAAAGTCGCCCGTATCATCGATGGGCTGACCAAGATCTCGGGTTACTTCGAATACGGCACGTCGCAGCAGGCGGAGAATTTTCGGAAAATGCTCCTGACCCTTTCCGACGATGTCCGGGTCATCCTGATCAAACTTGCGGACCGGCTTCACAACATGCGGACGCTGGATTCGATGCCCCGCGATAAACAGTTGAAGATCGCGTCGGAAACGATTTATATCTACGCCCCTCTCGCCCACCGACTTGGTTTGTACGCTATCAAGTCGGAGCTGGAAGATTTGTACCTGAAACACGTCGAGCCGGAAGCGTACAAAGACATCGCCAAGAAGCTACGCGAGACCAAGCTGGCCCGCGATCGGTTTATCAGCCGCTTCATCGAACCGATCGACCGAGATCTTACAGAAACCGGTATCAAATACATCGTAAAAGGGCGGCCCAAGTCGATCTATTCAATCTGGAACAAGCTGGATAAGTCGAAAAAGCCGTTCGAGGAAATTTACGATCTGTTCGCCGTTCGCGTTATTCTCGACGTAACCGCCGATCAAGAGAAAGCGGCCTGCTGGCGGGCTTACTCGATTGTCACCGATCACTATAAACCAAATCCCGATCGGCTGAAAGACTGGATCAGTACTCCACGTACCAACGGCTACGAATCGCTGCACACGACGGTAATGAGCAAGTCAGGGCAGTGGGTAGAGGTGCAGATCCGGACCGAGCGGATGAACGAGATTGCCGAAAAGGGGTACGCAGCCCACTGGAAATACAAAGGCAACGATACGCAGACCGGCGCGGGTATTGAAACTTGGATCAGCCAAGTGCGCGACATGATCGAATCAGCGGGGAGTGGCGATAAAAAAGCGGCTATCGAATTTGTTGATGACTTCCGCTCGAACCTGTACAGCGAGGAAGTTTTTGTATTTACGCCTAAGGGCGACTTGAAAGTGCTGCAACGGGGTGCGACGGCGCTCGACTTTGCGTTCGACATTCACACGCAGGTTGGTGCGCACTGTATGGCCGCCAAAGTCAACAACACGCTGGTACCGTTGAGCTACGTACTGCAAAACGGTGATCAGGTGGAGGTCATTACATCGAACCGGCAAAAGCCCAGCGAAGACTGGCTACGCTTCGTAGTGACGTCGAAAGCCAAAACCAAGATCAAAGACCTCATTAAAGAGGAGAACAAGCGGTACGTTACCGATGGGCGCGACATTGTCCAGAAAAAATTAAAGGTGCTGCGTCTGGAGATGACAAATGAAGTCATTAACCAGATGCGCGCTTATTTCGGCTCGAAAACCACCGATGATTTCTTCTATCGCATCGGTAAGGGACACATCGACCCGCAGGAAATCCGCAAGTTCAAGGCCGACAAGGAGGCCCGGGAGAACCGCGCTAACAAGATCAACACCGACGCCATTCAGGACGGCAAATCGTTCACCAAAGAATTAAAACGGATTCACGGCGAACGGGCCGACGCTGACATGTTATTGATTGGCGAGGATATGGATCGTATCGACTACACGCTATCCAAATGCTGTAACCCTATTTCGGGTGACGACGTATTTGGCTTCGTGACGATCAACGACGGCATCAAGATTCACCGCGTTACCTGCCCCAATGCGGTCGAACTGATGTCGAACCACGGGAACCGCATTATTAAAGCGAAGTGGACGAGCCAGAAGGAGCTGGCTTTTCTGGCCGGGCTTCGTATCACGGGTACTGACCGCGTGGGCCTGATCAATGACGTAACGCGGGTGATCAGCAACGAACTGCACATCAATATGCGGTCGGTGGCAATCGACTCGAAAGATGGTATCTTCGAAGGTAATATCCGGTTGTATGTTCACGATACGGAACACCTCGAAACGTTGATGCGCAAACTCGAACGGGTGCAGGGTGTCTACGAAGTTATCCGGTTCGATTCGTAAAGCGATTTGTGGTTCGTACCGGGCCGCCGGGCGGTTAGGAGTTTCTCTGGCAGTAGCCCAAAAACAAACCTCAAACCACGAACGACAAACTACAAACTGAAACCCCTACCTTTGCAGTTGATTAACCCAATCGGAACGGATATGCCTGCGCCGAAGCAAACGAATATGGATGCCGCCCGGAGTATTTTCATGGCCTACCTTGAACGGAAAGGCCTGAGAAAAACTCCCGAACGCTTTGCCATCCTTGAAGAGATCTACAACCGCGAAGACCACTTCGACGTCGACGAGTTGTACATCTCCATGAAAAACAAAAAATACCGGGTCAGCCGCGCGACTGTGTACAACACACTCGATGTGCTGGTCGACTGTGACCTGGTGACAAAGCATCAATTTGGCCGTAACCTGGCGCAGTACGAGAAATCGTACGGCTATCGGCAACACGACCACCTGATCTGTACGGACTGCCACAAAGTGATGGAATTTTGTGATCCGCGCGTGCAGAACATTCAGAATATGGTAGGTGATATGCTGAAATTCAACGTGATGCACCACTCGCTGATTTTTTACGGGTCATGTACCCGTGACTTCTGCGAAAACCGCCAGCACCCCGCCCCCGCTAATCATCCTGATGCACGGCAGGGTACGGTAGACTATCCGGCCGATATTCAGGGACACCAATAAGCGGATAGCCTCAGTCGATCTGTTTTCACACCTCGCGCCCGGTATACCCTCACGGGTGGGGCACGGGGTAAATTATACTGCCAATCCAAAAAGTACATGGTTGATGTTTTATTGGGCCTCCAGTGGGGCGACGAAGGAAAAGGGAAAATTGTGGACGTACTCGCGCCCCAGTATCAGGTCGTAGCCCGGTTTCAGGGTGGACCAAACGCAGGTCATACGCTGGAATTCGACGGATTCAAGCATGTGTTGCATCAGATTCCGTCGGGCATTTTTCGAAGCGATATTCAGAATATTATCGGCAACGGTGTCGTGCTCGACCCGATTATCTTCAAAAAGGAAATCGACGGGCTGGCAAAATACAACCTGCCACTAACCCAGAACCTTCAGATCTCACGCAAAGCGTCGATCATCATACCAACCCACCGGCTGCTCGACGCAGCTTATGAGCAGGCGAAAGGCGAATCAAAAATTGGGTCGACTCTGCGCGGTATCGGCCCGACCTATCAGGATAAAGTAGCCCGGCAGGGGTTACGCGTAGGAGACATTCTGTCGCCAAAATTTGCCGATAAATACAACAAGCTGGTTGCTATTCACAAAGTCATTCTGGAGCAGAATAACTTCGACTACGCGTCGGTACTGCCCCAGTCGGAAGAAGAATTTTTCGCGGCTGTCGAGTTCATGAAGCAGTTCTCGCTGACCGATAGTGAATACGCCATCAATGATGCACTGAACGACGGCCGAAAAATACTGGCTGAAGGTGCACAGGGGTCGTTGCTCGATATCGACTTCGGTTCGTATCCATTCGTAACATCGTCGAACACGATGGCAGCCGGTGCCTGTACAGGTCTGGGCGTTGCCCCCCGGCAGATCGGCGACGTCTTCGGTATCTTCAAAGCGTATTGTACGCGCGTCGGCAGCGGTCCATTCCCAACCGAACTACACGAAGAAACCGGTGAACGCATCCGGCAGGAAGGTCGTGAGTTCGGCGCAACGACGGGCCGTCCGCGTCGGTGTGGCTGGCTCGACCTGCCCGCACTTCGCTACACGATTATGATTAGTGGCGTTACGCAATTGATCATGATGAAAGTCGACGTACTAAATGAGTTCGATGAGATTCAGGTCTGTACGCACTACAAACTACCCGACGGTACGCTGTCAGAGCAAATGCCGTACGACCTGACCGACACGGATATTACCCCCGTCTATCGTTCGTTTGCTGGCTGGAAGACTGGCCTGAAAAACATACGCACGTTCGATGATATGCCGGCTGAACTGGCCGCTTATGTGTCGTTTCTGGAGGAAACGCTCAACCTGCCGATCAGCTTTATCTCGACCAGTCCGGACCGGGAAGCCCTTATTCATCGGCAGGCGGTTACAGCTTAATTTAAGCCATCAGCTGATTATTTGTCATCCTGACTGGTCTACCGCACCGGTCGGGATGACAAATAATCAGCTAAGAGGTAGTCTCACAAGCCGAATCTGCTCATGTAGACTCGGCTTTTTTCCTGTCGGGCATTCCGACACGTAAGCCGTATCTTTGTTGTATGTCCGTAACTGCTTTTTACCAGACGTTCTACCAAACCGATCAGTTATTTCACCTGCCGAACGAGTCATGGGGCGACATATCAGTAAAGCACCCAAAAGCGAAACTGGCGATCGAAACAGTAGATGAGCCGATACTCGAAAAGCCGGATCTGCTAGCTGACCTCGACCGACTGGCCGCTGGTCCTGCACCCGAAATCGAATTGCCGACGTCCACGCTGATTGCGCCCCCTGAATCGATCACGGTCTTACCCACGGCGCCACCCCGTCCGTCAACGCCCCCCATGCGTACGCCCGTTCAGCCCACCGCGCGTCCTGCACAACTCAATCACAAAGTACTGCTGCTGGCCGATGAGGAACTCGACCCCAGCAATCTGCTCTTTCTGGAGAAAATTCTCAAAGCGGTCAGTCTCAATATCGACGGGGTCGATATCCTGAACCTAAACGGGGCGCGGGATATTGATTTTGCGGCTATGGTGCAGGACAAACATATTCATCACTTCATCACGTTCGGGGTGCCGTTCAATCGAATCAAACTCGACATCGCCATGGACCGATACCATCCGGTGCGTTTCTTCGGCATCAATTTCCTAATGGCCGATTCGCTACCGACGATTGAAGCCGATCAGAACCTGAAACGGCGGTTGTGGGGCGCGTTACAACAGGTATTTCTAGGTCGGGATTAGATTGTATCTAATCACCTCTTCCCCGGTCCGTGTCCCCTCACCTAATTGCAGGACAAAACACCGCCCAAGTCTGTATCTATACCGACTTGAGAAGCCCTTTAAGTAAGCCAAAGCACTGACGGTCAGCACCATGCGAAGACACAGGTCGCGAAATAAGAGCGATAACGCGTACGTTTTTATTTGCCAGTTCCTTGTGCGGCTGCACGTTGGGCGGGAAACCAGGATGTCAGCACTGTTAGCAAAATAACCAGCACACCCGTCAGCAGTATATCGTTCAGTTCGAGCCGCACCGGATACGCGTCGATAATCGAACTGGTCATTCCCATACTAACGAAGCCGTAGGTCTGTTGCGCCAGACACAGTACAATACCCAGAATCAGCCCGGCAAAAGCACCACTAAGGGCAATGATGGCTCCCTCCGTCAGAAAGATGTTACGGACAAGGTTGCTGGTAGCACCCAGAGCGTACATTATCTGTATGTCGCTTTTCTTCTCGATGACAAGCATCGAGAGTGAGAAAAAAATGTTGATGCTGGCCACCAGAATAATCAACGCCAGCGTCACAGCGACGAAAAGCTTTTCTACGCGAATCGCCCGGTACAGATCCAGGTTCAGGTCATCGCGGTTCTGCACCAACAGTTGCTCGCCAACAGCGGCCTGCAAGGCTCGTTTTACCTGGTTTTCGTTAGTACCCGGTTTCAACTGAATCTCAAGCGTTGTTACTTCATTAGACTTGTAATCGAACAGGCTACGCGCCACAGCCAGCGGAGCCAGTACGTAATTGTCGTAGCGCGATTCGATAAAAAAAATTCCGGCGACAGTCAGCCGTTGTTCATTGAAGATATCGGGGTTGAGCGCGTTGAGCGTCTTCCCATTCTGCGGGTACAGAATGTCGAGCGGAGTCAGAATGTCGGCGGGCGAGATCGACAGGTCAGCGCGAACACCGTCGGCCACAATAGCGTAATTGACGCCGTCCTGCCGGAGTAAAAGCCGTCCTTCCAGCAGTGCCGAGTCGAGGGCGGTCTGATTGAGGTAATTGTCGTCTACCCCTTTCAGACGTACCACTGTCTGACCGTCGGCATAACGTGCCAGCGCATTGTCCTGGGCGACCCGGGTGATCGCCCGCACACCGGTCACTGCCTGCACCTTATCGAGTAGCGCAGCTGGTGCCTCAAACCGTTTACCCAACTTCGGCGACACCGTCAGGTCAGCTTCGAACGTTTTGAAGATTTCCCGGTTCAGTTCCTCCATCCCGTTGAACACCGACAGTACGACCACCAGCGCCATCGTTCCTACGCCTACGCCGAGCATCGACAGAATAGACAGCCAGCTGATGAAGCTGCGTTTTTTGCGGGAAAAGAAGTATCGGCGGGCAATCCAGGGGGCAAGGTTCATGTAGCAGTGATTGAGTGACTGACTGATGGAATAATTGAATAAGCAGAGAAAACACTTATTCAATCATTCGATAACGCTATCATTCAATCACTTTTCGTCTTCGTCTTCGTCCGGCGCGGGGGGAATATCAAGACCGGCGAAGAGTTTATCCATTTTGTCGGCGTACTCGACGGTATCGTCGACGAAGAAGTTCAGCTCGGGAACAATGCGCAGCTGATGCCGGACACGGTCGCCGAGGTGTTGCCGGATTACTTTCCCTTTCTCCTTGATGGTTTCCAGCAGCAGTTGTTTGTTTTTCGTGGCCAGAAAACTCAGGTATACGCGGGCAACGCTCAGATCAGGCGATACCCGTACGCTGGTTACAGTAATAAAAGCGCCACTGAACAGGTGCGGCACCTCGCGCTGAAAAATTTCGCTGAGGTCTTTTTGTAGCTGCCGAGCTACTTTTTGTTGTCGTTTCGATTCCATAGTACTAGGTCGGGTACGTTGATGAACAGTCAGTCGACAAAATCGTTCTTCGCTTCCGCTGAATACGCCGTCACTCTTCTGACCCGGCTGCAAATATCCACACCTTTTTTCGTTCTGCCGAAAATGGCCGTAATTTCGCTGCTAGCGTCGGACCGGCGACCTTATTATTAACCGAAACGCTACGCGCTCGTTTTGCTCAGTTTCTTCCGCTCTTACTTTTCCTATCAGTACGTGGCCCTGATCGGGCTGCTGCTACTGATTCGGCTACCGCTGCTACTGCGCCCAATGCCCCTGCTCATTCCCGAACTAAACTGGATGCTGGTAGGTGAACAGATGGGCGCGGGCCACCTGCTCTACCGCGACGTGTGGGATAGCATCAGCCCGCTCTCCGCCACAGTTTATTGGGGTATCCACAGCCTGTTCGGGCGTTCGGTCATTGCGCTGCATTTGGCCGCTACCGTTGTGTCGGTATTTCAGATCGTGTATTTCAACTACCTGACCAACGCCCGCGACGTATACTCCGACCGCTCGTTCTGGCCGGGCCTGATTTACATGTTGTTTCTGCACCTGTCGTTCGACTGTCTGACTCTGTCGCCGGTGCTGATGTCTACGTCGTTTCTGTTACTGGCGTTTGGTACACTGATTCGGCAGATGGAACGACGCGGAGCCACCGACGAAGTGTTTGAAGTCGGGTTTTACCTTGGCCTGGCGGCTCTATTTTATTTGCCGTCGGCGCTGTTTATCGTCTGGGCTTCGGTGTCGCTCTTGCTATACACCGGAGCTACGTTCCGGCAGCATTCGCTCACCTTCTTCGGTTTTCTGTTTCCCTTTGCCGTGATGGCCTTGTTCTACTACATGCGCGACGGGCTCGACGACGTCAACCGCAACCTGCTGTCGTCAGTCTTTCGGGTACGGCAATACGCGCTGTCAGATTTTCAGTCCTTACTGTTTTCGCTTCTCATTCCGATGGGGCTGGGGGTACTGGGGTTCCTGAGCCTGTTCAACACCCGAAACCGATACGTAAACGTACAGCAGCGCATTCAACAGATCATGATGCTCTGGTTTGTGACGGCCGTGTTAACAATCGCGCTTGTGCCTTACCTGGCCCCGATGTCGTTTCTAAGCTTTGTGCCACCGATGGCTTATTTTGCCGTGTTCTACTTCGAAAATCAGCGCAAAAACTGGCTGGCAGAAATGGCGTTCGGACTGGCCTTTGCGCTAATGCTGTTGCTTTTCTACCAGGGATTACTCGGCCTGATTCCGGGTGCACAGTTGGGACGGCTTACCAACCTGCGGGTACAGCAAACATCGCTACCGGTAGCCATTCGCAACGAGCCGATTCTAGTAATTGGTGAAGACTTGAGCGCTTACCGCGACAACCGCCCGGCCACTCCGTACCTCAATTGGGACCTCGCCCAGTATGACCTCAAAAATTTGGATAACTACCAGGCGGTAGTACACGTATTCGACAATTTCCGCAACGACCCGCCTACGTTCATCATCGACCGGGAGCAGGTTGTCGGCAAGTTGTTTCAGCGTATCCCCGCCCTGGCCGCCCGCTACGAAAAGACAGCTTATCCTGATGTATACAAACTGAAATAGTGTATACAGTATTCGGTTTACGGTTTTCGATGACGTGGTGGGTCAGTGCCTTGCGAAGGTCATGCAGAAAACCCTATACTATGCACCGAAGCCTGAAAACCGTAAACCGAATACCGTAAACTGAACCTATGTCTCCTTCATTTACCAATAAGCGCACAAACCTGTACATCTTTCTAAGCGCTATTTTTCTTACTAATGCCCTGATTGCTGAGATCATCGGCGTCAAAATCTTTTCGGCCGAAGCTCTTTTAGGCGTAGCACCAGCACAAATTCACCTGTTCGGCAGCTTCACGCTCGACTTCAACCTGACGGCGGGGGCCGTAATCTGGCCGTTCGTGTTCGTCACCTCCGACATCATCAACGAGTATTTCGGTAAAGCCGGCGTTCGGCGTATATCGTTCCTGACAGCAGGCTTCGTAGCGTACAGTTTCTTCGTCATTTACGCCGTCACCAACCTGCCACCCGCTCAATTCTGGCTCGATGTGAATACGAAAGACGGAGCTGGTAATCCGATCAACATCAACAATGCTTTTCAGATGATCTTCCGACAGGGACTGGGTATCATTATCGGGTCGCTGACGGCTTTCCTGATCGGGCAGATTCTTGACGTCTACGTTTTTCATTCGCTACGTCGGATTACCGGGAGTCAGAAAATCTGGCTACGGGCTACGGGTTCAACACTGGTTTCGCAACTCGTCGACTCATTTGTGGTGTTGGGAATTGCCTTTTACATCTTCGGCAACTGGTCGCTGACACAGGTACTGGCGGTGGGCATCATCAATTACGTCTACAAAGCGACATCGGCCATTGTACTGACTCCCCTACTTTACGTGGCCCACCATTTCATTAACCGGTACCTGGGGAAAGAACATGCCGAGGAACTGGCCAATGAGTCAGCTATGAGCAGCTTCATGTAGAGACCGGTCCGCCGGCGCGGCCACCGTGGGGCGGCAATTCATTGCGTCTCATTACCGGACGGCTGTTGGGCAAACCTGTGGCGGTCCAGACTGACATTACTATCATTGCCGGCGGCAATGATCAGAATTACTGTTTCAAAACCCGTCGCCAGTTGTCGAGCAGCACAGCCGTCGCAATGCCGACATTGAGCGATTCGGCATCACCGAAGCGGGGGATGGTTACGCGCTTTGTGACGAACCGGCCCACCTCCGGCCGGATACCATTCGACTCATTGCCCATTATCAAATACCCACCTCGCCCGAACGACAGGCTATGCACGTCTTCCCCGTCGAGGAAAGCCCCATAAGCGGCAAAATCTGCCTGTCCGGCTGCTGCTGCCAGTACAAGTTGAATGTCGCCGTACCACCACGCGACCCGCGTAAATGAGCCTTTACTAGCCGAAATAACTTTCGGATTATAGATATCAGCGGTCGTGTCGGAACAAAGAATCTTGCGAACACCATACCAGTCAGCAATGCGCAGGATCGTACCCAGATTTCCCGGATCGCGGATATCGTCAAGCACCAGTACGATTTCGCCCGGTGCAGCGACTAAAGGACGGTTTTCTTTCGTTCTGACCACAGCGATCGCTGCGTTGTTGCTTTCGAGAGTACCGGCCCGTTCAAGGTCAGCCACGGTCGCGATTTCAACCAGTGTTCGTTGGTGGTCTGTCAACCGACTGTTTTCTTTGTAGAAGGCTTCGGTAGCCACTAGCAGCTCGATTGTAAAATCGGCTGCGAGCACTTCCTGGACACTCTAGGCGCCTTCGACCAGGAAGGCCCCGTGCTGCTGCCGAAAATTCTTCTGGTGCAGCTACTGAACGTATTTAAGTTGATTTTTAGA
>JAKONH010000600.1 GCA_022702045.1 Spirosomataceae bacterium | reverse complement strand
CCCATCACGACGCCGGGTGGCGAAGTGGGCATTCCGGCCAATCGGGCTACTGAGTTTTATACCAAGTCGCTGGAAGCATCGCGAAAAATACTGACCGAAGGTAATTACGCGCTGTATCGTGTTAATGCTAATCTGGGCGAGAACTTCTTTGAAGCCATCACCCGCAAAGCCAACAACCGGGAAGCCATCTTCGTCAAGGATTTTCTGGTCAGCAAAGGCTATCGGCATGGCTACAGCTACGACAACATCGTACGAGGGCTGCGCGAAGACAACCTGAGTTCGTCGAACGTGACTCCCTCGCTCAATCTGGTCGAAGATTTCGAGTACCTCGACGGCTCATCGGGTGAATTGAAAACACGTACCGCCGACGATAAGGATTACATTTATTACGACAATCTGAACGGGCCGTTTGCCAATAAAGATGCCCGGCTCTACGGCACGGTGATCTACCCCGGTACCAGCTTCAAAGGGCAGGAAGTGCAGATTCAGGCGGGGGTTATGGTCTGGGACGGCGCGAATTACCAGGTGTCGGAAGGAAACGCGTTGGGTATCAACTACACCGACGGCCTGCTGCAAACGGGAAGTTCAGGACCACAGCGCTCGCAGGTCGACGTAACGAACACGGGCTTCTACCTGCGTAAGTTCGTGGACCCGGCGGCTATGTCGAGTACGCGGGGCGTAGGCAGCGATATTTGGTGGGTACGGTTCCGGCTGGGTGAAATTCTGCTCAATGCGTCGGAAGCGGCTTTCGAACTGGGGCAGACCGCCGAAGCGCTTACGTACGTCAACCGAGTGCGCGAGCGGGCTGGCTTTGGGGCTAATAGCCTGAAAGAACTGACCATTCAGCGGCTCCAGAACGAACGTCGGGTCGAACTGGCGTTTGAAGACCACCGCGTCTGGGATCTGAAACGCTGGCGCATTGCCCATGAGGTATGGAACGGTAATCCGTCGAACCCTGATGCGGTGATGTATGCCCTGTATCCATACCGGGTTGTCCGGCCCGGCGATGTGGCCCGGCACAACAAATACGTATTTATGAAGATGGTGGCTCCGCGTTTCCGGGCCCCTCGTCAGTTTCAGTTCGGTAACTACTATTCGTCAATCGATCAGGCTGTTATCAACAACAATCCCAAGATCGTTCGTAACCCATTCCATTGATCTCGCTATGAAAACGTTTGTATATGCCGGGCTTTTACTGGTAGCGACGCTGTTTAGCGCCTGTAAATACGACAATTACGATCCCCCGGCGTCCACCCTGACGGGCCGGGTCACCTACCAGAATCAGCCGGTGGGCGTCCGGACCAATGGCGTTCAGCTCGAACTCTGGCAGCGCGGCTACCAGTTGTTTACCAAGATTCCGGTATTCATCAATCAGGACGGCACGTTTTCGGCCTCACTCTTCGACGGTGATTATAAACTGGTGCGCCTGCGCGGTAACGGCCCATGGGTCGACAATACCGATACGATCGATGTGCAGGTACGTGGCACAACGCAGGTCGACGTGCCCGTTCAGCCTTATTTCACAATCAACTCCCCGACGTTTCAGCGGAGTGGGACAAACCTGACGGCTACTGGCCAAATTAATCAGGTTGTTAGCGGGCGGGCCGTCGAGCAGGTAACGCTGTATGTTGGTACGACGCAGTTTGTCGATGCAACGAACAATGCGGGTAGCACCAGCCTGTCGAGAACAGCGCTCGCCGACCTGAGCAAGCCGCTGTCGCTCTCGTTGGCGACACCGACAGTCGTAAAAGGAACGGCCTACATGCGGCTGGGAGTGAAAACGGCGGGTGTAGCCGAGTTACTTTACACCCCGGTTCAACAGGTGACGCTCTAACGACGAAACTGACGCGCTGCGTAGCCCATAGCTTATGTTTATTAGAACGGGCGGGCATTCCTGGGCGATTCGACGCAGCTTCTGGTCGAATCGCCTATTTTTGTAAAAACCGCTCCTGCCCTTATGTCGTTGCAACCTGTCTGTCGATTGCTAGTTGGTCTGTTCATTAGTTTATCCATAGCCTGTCAGGCGCAAACTACTCAGCAAATGGGTGCTGCCAGTGCCGCCCGCGCTACTGTTGTTCCGGGAGCTGAACAGACGGCCCTCTACCTGCCTGCGCTAAAGGGCAAGCGTGTGGGGATGGTCGTCAACCACACATCGCGAATTGGTAAAACGCACCTTATCGATAGTTTGCTGGCACTTGGTATTACGGTGAAAACGATTTTCGCGCCGGAGCACGGCTTCCGGGGAGAAGCTACCGACGGGGAGAAAATCAGCAACGGGCGTGACCCTAGAACGGGGGTTATGATTGCATCGTTGTATGGGGCCAATCACAAGCCATCGCCTGCCCAGATGGACTCGCTCGATGTCGTCGTGTTTGATATTCAGGATGTGGGATGCCGGTTCTATACGTATATCAGCACTATGCATTATGTCATGGAAGCCTGCGCCGAAGCAAAGAAACCGCTTATTGTGCTCGACCGGCCTAACCCAAACGGCCACTACGTCGATGGACCAGTGCTGAACCCAAAAGTCAAATCGTTCGTCGGTATGCACCCGATCCCCGTTGTCTATGGACTTACCGAAGGCGAACTGGCTGGTATGATCAACGGAGAAGGCTGGCTTGGACCCAATAAAACCTGTTCACTGACGGTAATACCGGTGAAGAACTACACGCACCAGACCCCATACGTGCTACCGGTTCGGCCGTCGCCTAATCTGCCCAACCAACAGGCCGTTCTGTTGTATCCGTCGCTGTGCTTTTTTGAAGGTACGGTCGTGAGTGTGGGCCGGGGTACCGACAAGCAATTTCAGGTGATCGGTTCTCCGTACACCAAGTACGGTCCGTACGAGTTTACGCCTGTCGACAAGCCTGGGGCAATGAATCCACCGCAGGAAGGCAAACTGTGTTACGGACTCGATCTGACGCAGGCACCCATCTCAAAAACGGGGCTGATGCTCGATTACCTGTTCGATTTTTATAAACGAGCGACCAACAAGTCTGCTTTCTTCCTGGCTGGTGGTGGATTCGACAGGCTGGCCGGTACTGATCAGCTACGGCTGCAACTGACGGCAGGTGTATCAGAAGCGACTATCCGCAAGAGCTGGGAGTCGGATTTGGCAGCCTATAAGGCAATACGGAAAAAATACCTGATTTACCGGTAGATACATATGCTAACAGAAATGAGAACAAACGGGCGGTATAAATGCTAACATATAGCGAGCCATTGGATAAATTTGCGGATGTAACCACCGTATAGTGAAAACGTTCCTACGCTTTATTTTCTTACTTGGTCTCGTTGCTTCCTTCAGAAGCAACGGGCAATCTATTTCACTGACTAGTTGGCCTGCCCGGCTGCAATTATATGCCCGGGACCCGGCTACCAGCCGTTGCGGGGTGCCCATCAGTGGCCGTATCACCGATCCAACAGCCGCTACAGTATCATTGGTCACGTTGCGCGACCAGAAACCATACGCATACACACGCCTGACTGCCGACTCCGCCGGTGTATTCCGTACGGCTCCCAGTATAAAAGCGGAACCGCATCAGTATAGCTTTCTCCTGTTCCAGCACCGATCGACGGGCGATTCGGTCTGGATTGCTACCCGCGATAGTATTGTTTGTGGGGATGCGTACCTGATTATGGGGCAATCGAATGCCGTCGGCCGTTTCGATAACGATCCGTTTAGAAGCACGTTTTGCCGGTCATTCGGCGTCAATAATGGTAATGCCGCTTACAACCCGGCCGATACGAGCTGGTGCCTGACCAACACTACGGAAGCGATCAACTGCCTGTGGGGCGTCGAATTGCAACGGTATATTTACCAGCGGGACAGCATTCCGACAGCCGTTATCAACGGAGCCGTCGGATCGACTGATATGCCTGCTCACCTAATTCGAATCGGTACACAGCCCGACAATCTGAATACATTGTATGGCCGACTGTTATACCGGACACGAAAGGCAGGGCTGGCCGATCAACCTCTGGTGATGATCTGGCGACAAGGTGAAGCTGAGGCTGCTAACAACGGCGATACGTATCCGCAGCAGTATGCCCGGCTGTACGACAACTGGCGTCAAGACTATACTAAACTTCGGCGGGTATACATGGCGCAGCTTAATATCCTGACGGATCCGTCGCCGACGCGGGCGGGCACTATTCGTGATTTTCAACGGCAGATTACCAGTGTGTATGCCAACCACGTACCGATCGCAACGGTTGGTCTGCCGGGGTATCAGGGGTTGCATTACGATGAGCCCGGCTACCGGCAGTTTGGGCTGGAACTGTACCGGATGGTTGCCCGCGATCTGTATAAAAGCACTGATACAAGCAACATTGCGTCACCTAACCTGAAACGACTCTTTTACAGCAAGCCCGACTATACTGAGATTACCATGGAATTTGAGGCCGGGCAACGCATGAAATGGCCGGCCGACTCGGTTATTACGAATCCGAAGACAGGCCGTACCTACACCCAGCGGATGACCGACTTTATCTATACAAATTACCCCAGCGGTGAGTCGGGGCTGGTAAAGTCGGTGTCGGAGCAGGGTAATAAATTAGTATTGACGCTGGCGCACTCGACGACGGCGCAAACCCTAACGTATCTGCCTTCGTCGTATCAGGATAATCAGCTTGGGTATTACGTGGGTCCAACCATTCGAAATGAACGGGGTATGCGCGCGCTGACGTTCCAGTCGGTGCCTATTGCTGCGCCTTTGCCAGTAGCCAATGACCTGCGGGCCGTACCACTCGACACGGCGGCCATTCAACTCAACTGGAACCAGCCAGCTGCTAGTGTTGACCACTGGGAAGTCGAACGGGCTGATACAAGCGGGCGCTTCAAGCAAATTGCCAGCCTGAGTAATCAGATAAGTACGTACAGCGACCGGCGGAAGCCAAACGCGACTGATTCGCTCCGTATCGGTGCGGTGTATCAATACCGTATTCGGGCCATTAGTCAGAAAGCCGAAGCCAGTTACTCGCCGGTTGTGACAGCCTCGCTACAGTTCATACTCGGCATTCCTATCGGCCCCGAACTTAATACCAATCCTAGTGGTACTCACGGCTCATCACTCGTGTACCCCAATCCTGCCGCCGATCAGGTGTACATCCGCCTTCCCCTCGACTGGAGCGGTGATCCCGTTGCGCTCATACTGACTGATGCGCAGGGTAAAGTCGTGTTGCAGCAGAGCCGTACCGTAAGTGGAGGCATGTCGGTCGTGCCATTTTCAGTGGCAACGTTGCCTGTTGGCATCTATGTGCTGAAGCTGGGCTACCGGGGCGGGGGCATTCAATGTCGGCTGGTGGTGAATCGTTAGTTGGCGTAGGGTGGGGCTGCCGTATGGAAAAATGCCCTACCTTTGCATTTTAGAGACCAATCCATGGCCACCGAACAGATTCTGATTCTGGATTTCGGTTCGCAGTACACCCAACTTATTGCCCGCCGGGTGCGCGAACT
>JAKONH010000580.1 GCA_022702045.1 Spirosomataceae bacterium | reverse complement strand
CGCCCGAAATTTTGCTATCTTTGCGGCTCATTTCGCAAATAGTTATCTGGCGATTATATACGGTCATGAGCGATTTAATCAAATTAGTGGAGGCAGACAACGCGCAGCGTCGCGCCGATTTGCCCACGTTCCGGGCAGGCGACACGGTGAATGTGCACGTCAAAATCCGCGAAGGAAATAAAGAACGCATTCAGGTATTTTCGGGTACGGTTATTCAGCGCCGGAACCCAAGCAGCGGTGGTGAAACGTTCACCGTACGTAAAGTATCGAACGGAGTAGGCGTCGAGCGTATCTTCCCTGTTCTGTCGCCTAACGTCGACAAAATTGAAGTAGTACGTCTTGGCAAAGTTCGCCGGGCACGTCTGTTCTTCCTGCGTGGTCGTCAGGGTAAGGCAGCACGTCTCAAAGAGCGCAAGCCAAAGGCAGTAGCAGCGGCTTAATCACCGGCTGTATTGCCAGAGAAGCATGACAAAAGCCACCTGCGAGGGTGGCTTTTTCGTTTTACCCCTTATCCGCAGACAATGTCGATTCGTGCCAAACAAAGCAGATGCTCGCATCCAGAAGACACCGTATCTTTACAATTAGACCAGCCCTAGCGGCTTACTGACGTGACTACTTCGTTTTTTAAATACCAAGGTACCGGCAATGATTTTGTCATGATCGATGACCGGGACGAAACGTTTCCTGCCGACGATCAGGCACTGATCGAGCGGTTGTGCCACCGCCGGTTCGGCATCGGCGCCGATGGGCTGATTCTATTGCGAAACGATCCCGACTACGACTTTCGGATGATCTATTTTAATGCCGATGGGGCCGAAGGTAGTATGTGTGGCAATGGCGGTCGCTGTATAGTCCGGTTTGCGCATGACTTGGGTGTATTCGACAGGGCTACGCGTTTTATTGCCGTTGATGGCGAACATGAAGCGACGGTGACCGCAGCGGATGTGTCGCTAAAAATGAGTGATGTGGCAGGCGTAGGCGAGCAGGGAACGTATGTCTTTTTGAATACCGGTTCGCCCCACGCTATTCTGTTCACGGACGATATCGAATCGACGGATGTCGTAGCCGATGGACGGGCCATACGCTACAGCGAACCGTTTAGTCCCGGCGGAACGAATGTTAACTTCGTGCAGCAGACAGATGAGTCAGCCTTGTATGTTCGTACCTACGAGCGGGGTGTTGAAGACGAAACCTATTCCTGTGGTACGGGCGTGACGGCGGCTGCGCTGGCGGCTTACCAGCGGCTGGGCGTCGCGGGACCGGTATCGATTCGCACTATAGGCGGTAATCTGCAGGTGTCGTTCAAGCCCGAAACCGATGGTACGTTTACCAACGTGTACCTGATCGGTCCTGCCCAGCGCGTTTTTGCTGGGACCATTGCTATCTGATTTTAACCGCTGTCATGATCCTTTACAAAGCGAAAAGCTGGTTACCCGCCGTCTGGCATTTTCATACCGGACCAACCGCACTGGCCCTGTTCCGGCGACTAGGCGTTGTCCTGATTTACGTAGTTGTCGTAACTGCTGTGGAGCTACACTACTTTGACATCCGGTTGAAGGATACACCGAGTTCGTTTCTCTCGGCAATGGGGATCTTGCTCAGCCTGTTGCTTATATATCGGACCAATACGGCCTATGATCGATTTTATGAAGGCCGTACGGCCTGGGGCGCGCTGGTTAACAACAGCCGCAACCTGGCGCTCTACTTCAATGCTGTGCTACCGGCCGACCGGCATGAGGATCGGCTGTTTTTCGCCAAAATGATATCCAACTTCCCGTTTGCGCTTAAGAATCACCTGCGGGGCAGCACAAGTGTCGACGAACTGGAGTTGCTGACGGATGAAAACAGCAAAACGCTGGCTCGTTTCGACTACAAACCTGGTGGTGTGTCCAGTCTGCTCTGGAACCGATCAGAAGGGCTCTACCGGGAGGGGATGCTGTCTACCTCGCAACATATCAACCTGAATCAGCGACTAACGGCGTTGATGGACGTGGCAGGAATCTGCGACCGGATTAAGAGTACCCCAATCCCATTTTCGTACAACCTGTTTATCAAGCTGTTCGTCACACTCTACGTAGCGGTTCTGCCCTTTACGATTATTCAGGCATTTGAATACATGACCATTCCGGCAGTATTGCTTACCTCTTATATTCTGGTTGGCTTGGAATTGATTGGTGAGGAGATTGAAGACCCGTTCGGTGTCGACCGGAACGATCTGCCGCTCAGCCAGATTAGTCAGCTGATTCGGGTCAACGTGCACGATATTCTGGACTTCGACTTACCGCAGGCTGAAAAGCTGGCTGCCAAACCCGGCTTTATCATCGTCACGTAGGGTTTTTTGACGGGATTACAGCCGGGCCACGCCACGGTGGCCACCGGGCGAATTAGCAGGGTAAATATGACTGCATCAATCCGGTAATCCTGTCCATTATATATCGCCAATCAGGCCACCGTGCAGATGGTAGAGAGTATGCTGCTGAAACTCAGGCTGGCGACGCAACTCTTTGACGGCGATGCGACTGCGGGTGCCGTTGGAGCACACAACGATTAGCGGGTTAAACCTAGTTAGTTCGGTTTTCCGGGCGCGAATCTCGGGCAGGGGCAGGTTCAGGCCCCCGAGGTTAAACTCATCAAATTCCCATTCGTCGCGCACGTCGAGCAACAAAGCACCAGGCCGTTGCCGCAGCGGCTCGAGTTCATCTAGGGAAACATCAGTGTAAGTAAGCTCGTCCATGATCGTCTGCGAAAGTGCGTAGTAAGACAGTAAACGTAGCGGTGTTGCCGGACTAATCGGGTAATGTCGCTACGTTTATTTTATCACAACTAGTTGGTCTGAACAGAATAAGAACGGCTGTGACAGCGGGCGGGCGGCAAGCATTGTGTCCGAATAAGGCTGATTTATGACTTACAGGCTGCTGTTGAATGGATGATACCTAGTATAGCTGTCAATCTGTCAGTCTACAATGGAACTGGAATAACCTTTGTCACTATCGAATCACACGATTTTACTGTTCGATTCCCTGACAAAGTTGCCTTATGGAAACCGTACAAAACGAAAAGGGGCAGATCTCGATTCATACCGAGAACATTTTCCCAATTATTAAGAAGTTCCTGTATTCAGACCACGAAATATTCCTGCGGGAGCTGGTCTCTAATGCCGTCGACGCGACGCAGAAGCTAAAGCAGCTATCGTCGTTTGGCGAGTTCAATGGCGAACTGAATGACCTGAAAGTAACGGTCTCTCTCGATGAAGAAGCCAAGACCATTACCATCAGCGATAATGGTATCGGTATGACGGCTGAGGAGATTAAGAAATACATCAATCAGATTGCGTTCTCCGGCGCGTCGGATTTTTTGGAGAAATATAAAGACAAAACCGACGACAAAGGGCAGATTATCGGCCATTTCGGTCTTGGCTTCTATTCGGCATTCATGGTCGCCAAAGATGTGGAGATTGTGACAAAGTCGTACCGTGATGAGGCCGAAGCCGTTCGGTGGGTGTGCGATGGGTCGACGGAGTACGAACTGACGGCAGCTGAACGGGCTGAACGGGGGACCGATATAATCTTGCACGTTGCTGAGGACTCGGAAGAGTTTTTAAACAAAAGCCGGATTCGCGGTATCCTCGACAAATACGCTCGTTTCCTGCCGGTACCGGTAGAGTTTGATGGTAACGTCATCAATAATACCGCCCCGATCTGGACCAAATCGCCATCGGAACTGACCGACGAGGATTATAAAGCGTTCTACCGGGAGTTGTATCCGATGGGCGAGGAGCCATTGTTCTGGATTCACCTCAACGTCGATTATCCGTTCAACCTGACGGGTATCCTGTATTTTCCACGCGTCAAGAACGAACTACGGTTTCAGCGCGAAAAGATTCAGCTCTACAGTCGGCAGGTATTTATCACCGACGAGGTGAAAGATGTGGTACCCGACTTCCTGATGATGCTCCATGGTGTAATCGACTCGCCGGACATTCCATTGAACGTATCGCGCAGCTTCCTGCAGGCTGACGCCAACGTCAAGAAGATCAATGGATACATTACGCGGAAAGTCGCTGACAAACTGAATGACCTGTTTAAGGAAGACCGGAAAGGATTCGAAGAGAAATTCGACGACATCGGGCTGTTCATCAAATACGGTATCCTGAGCGATGATAAGTTCTGGGAACGGGCCAAGAACTTCGTCCTGTTGAAAGGAACCGACAACAGCTACTCGACTATCGACGAATACCGCGAAAAAACGCAGGCCAATCAGACCGATAAATCCGATACGCTGATCTGGCTGTACACAACCGACCGTAAGCAACAGGATGCCTACATTGGCTCGGCTACCCGGCGTGGGTACGACGTACTGTTGATGGATAATGTCATCGATGCACACTTTATCAACGCGCTAGAGTCGAAGCTGGATAAAGTACGTCTGCAACGTGTCGACGCCGACACGCTCGATAAACTGATCGATAAAGACATTAACAACGAAAGTGTATTATCGGCCGATGATCAGACGAAGGTGAAAGAGCTGTATGAGAAAACGCTCGACAACAAAACGCTGACGGTAAGCGTAGTCTCGATGCCTGCCGATGAACTGCCGGTTACAATCACACAGCCGGAATTTATGCGTCGGATGAAGGATATGTCGGCTCTATCGGGCGAACAGTCATTCTACGGCAACATGCCCGTTATGTACAATGTCGCCGTCAATGCAAACCATCCCCTGGTTGGCCGGTTGTTGGCGGAAACCGACGAGACCGCGCAGCAGGCACTGGCTAAGCAGACGTACGATTTGGCGCTGCTGGCGCAGAATATGCTGACAGGTGCTGATCTAACGGCATTCGTACAGCGTACGGTTGCGGGTCTGTAGACGATAGCTCCTCACTACAAAGCAAAAGAGCGACTCGACCAGGTCGCTCTTTTGCTTTGTAGTGGCTAATGTGTTTCAGCTAGCAGTTCGACATTTCGCTTGGCTATTTTTTTGCTACGGACTAAACCTAGTCTACGGTTTGTAATCTAACTGCCAAGGACAGATCGGCATAGTGGACTTAACATTACTACACTATAGTTGTATCCGTATAATACATTGCCGAATGAGTCCTATATTCGTACAGTATTAGTTTACCGACATTAGTCTATAGTTGTAAGACAGTAGTAATGGAGGTAAGTTGGCTCCTACCGTTAATTCACCGGTAAGAATCGACAGATTACGGAAAACCGTATGTTGAACCGTGTAAATACAGGGTGCGTATACCGTTTGCCGTTGTTACTGATTCTGCGGTAAAGGGTGTTCACACGGTTTTCGTTATCATTGTCATTTATTAAGCAACAGACGTAGGATCCAGGCGGGTTCTTTATGAATAGTTATGTCACACACGCAGTTTCCTATTCTGCTGGTTGACGACGATGCTCAGATTGCCGACGTGCTGGTAAGAGCTGCGCAATCTAGTTTTCCGGAAGCCTCGTTTATTTACGTAGCCAGTTTCGAAGAGGCAAAAGCATACATCGATGATCTGGAAGGTCGCGGCCCCAAAATCGTGTTACTTGATATTGACTTGAAAGGATCGGTAGACGGCCTGGATTTTCTGGCCATGTTGCGGGCGCACCCGAAAGGGCGACTACTACCCGTCGTGATGCTGTCAGGATCGAAAACCCCAAAACAGGTCGAGCGTTCGTATGCCTTCGGTGCATCTGCTTTTACCGTCAAACCATATTCGTATGGTGATTGGAAAATGTACCTGCACAACTTACGCACTTACTGGTACGAAACCGTAACCCTGCTCGACTTCCGGCATCGGCGGGACAGCTAACCTATTGTCTAGGCCTGCGGACGCCGGGTAAACCAAACTCGACGTCGGGCGGCAAGACGAGCCATAAAGAACAACAGGACAACGATCAGTACGACGAACGCGAAGAGCGGCAGAAAAATCGATAGCAACGATAAACCAAACGACGCTACGTTTTCACCAGTCGCCACCACCGGGTTTGCCAGTCCACCTGTTGTGGCCGTGGATCCCAGCCGGAGCAGGCTTGTTCCGGCCTGAATAATGCCCGCCGAGCCACCGCCCATAATTAAGCCAAGACCCCAGTGAAACACTGGATTGTCGATGGGTAGCAGGGCTGTGCTGAGTAAGGTTCCGGCAATAATCGACGCGGGGGTAGCTACCGTGTCGAGTAAATTGTCGAGCCAGGGAATGTAATAAGCGCCCAACTCGAATATAGTGGCCACGGCCAAACCAAATAAAGCCGGTGTCTGGCTTAGCCACTCAAATCCAGGCATCGGGTTGATATACCCCAGTCGCGTTGCCAGGCTGGCCAGCAGCAGTGGTACGAAGACCCGGAAGCCGCAACAGGCCGCCAGACCGATACCCAGGCAGGCGCTCATAATCCATTCAATAGACATAGTTGTTGGTTACTTATATTCCCTATGCCTAACCGATTTCAGCGCGAAGGGTTTAGCCAAAGAACTGCGGGTTGAAATTCATCAGATACACTTCGGCGGTAGCGCGAGTCAGCGCCGTGTATAACCAACGGACAAATTCGTTGTTGACCTGCCCCTCCGGCAAAAAGCCCTGATCGATAAATACGGCATTCCATTGACCACCCTGCGCCTTGTGACAAGTCAGCGCGTAGGCAAACTTTACCTGTAGGGCGTTTAGATAAGGGTCGCGCCGGATGGCTTCAGATCGCTCTTTTTTGCTCTTGATGTAGAAATAATCCTGCGAAACACTTTCGTACAGCGCCTTCGACTGCTCCTGCGTAAGCGACGGCACGGCAGAATGCAGCGTATCAAGAAGTATCTTCGCTTCAAAATCAGGATGGTCTTCGTAATCGACCAGCCGCATGGTGACTGTGGCAAACCGAAAGCCGTGCATCTCCTCGTGCCGACGAACTTTCTGTACCTCGACAAATTCACCGTTGGCCAAAAAGCCTGCCGGTGAATCCTCGCCCAGAATGGTGTAGTTGTTTCGGGCAATCATCAGCATATCACCCGCATCCAGTTCGTCTTCACACTGATCGATCATGCGCCGAACGAATTGATTGTACTGGACGGCCGTTTTGTTCGAACGGCAAATAATTGCTGTGTTCTCGCGGCCGTACTTGTTGTACGCGTACCGAACGCCATCTTCCAGCTTGGTCAGCGGCATTTTGAAAATGTCGTTGAACGAACGTACGTTAAGCTTAATCGGTGCAGCCTCCGCCGAAACGGGTGCCGGTCCGTCGTTGAGTAACGCGTCGAAGCCAACCGCTTTGGGCGTTGGGTCTCCGGTGCCGATGCCTTGTTCCGCCAGCAACAGGCGCAGGTCGGTCGCGTTGTAAAGAATACCGGACTCTTCGTCCTGCCGCATTACCTCCGTCAATTCCTGTTCGTAGACGTGCATGTCGAACGAACTGGCCAAAAACCCCCGGTCGAGGGCCGGACTGATGTCACGTCCCACCGGCGGTAACTGCGCTGTATCACCGATAAGCATTAGCTTATTGCCGGGGTTCTCAAAGACAAACTCAATCAGGTCGGTCAGCAACCCTTTTCCGCCGAAATCAGCTTCGTCGGAGATCATCGAGGCCTCGTCGACAATGAACAGCGTGTCTTCGTGATAATTCTTCTGCCGCTGAAAGGCCAGCGATCCCGAGCCGGGGTCGGCCACCTGCCGGTAGATTTTCCGGTGAATCGTCTGAGCCTGTTTTTTCGAATAGCTGGCCATCACCTTAGCCGCCCGGCCGGTCGGCGCCAGAAGCACGGATTTGTAGCCAAATCGGGGGAGCACTTTGATCAGCGTGCCGACAAGGGTGGTCTTACCCGTTCCGGCGTACCCTCGTAGCAGAAAGCAGTCTCGGTATGGGTCAAGTTCAGGGTTGTCGGTACTGATGAAGGAGCCAATCTGATCGAAGAAAGCCAACTGCCCGGACGTGGGTTTGAAGGGAAAACGTTTGGCCAATAAACTGGCCGCCGTCTGGGTATCGTTCATGCTACTAATTTACGAAAAAACGGTTATATTCACCCGCCACATAACCCCCTCATTACGATGAAAATAAGCCAAATTCTACAAGGAAAGTCTATCAATGCGCTGTTCTCGGTTGGCTCGGGTGAAACTGTACTCGATGCGCTGAAGTTGATGGCCGAAAAGAACATTGGTGCCGTGCTGGTCGTCGACAATAACGAGCTGACTGGAATCTTTTCCGAACGCGATTACGCCCGCAAAATCGTGCTGAAAGGCCGCCACTCCGACGATACATTGGTGCGCGACGTCATGACGCCTAACGTGATCACTATCGAACCGGAACAGCGGCTGGAAGACTGCATGCAGATTATGTCCGACAAGCACATTCGTCATTTGCCCGTCATGGAAGCAGGCAAACTGATTGGTATCATCTCGATTAACGACGTTGTAACGGCCATCATCCGCGACCAGAAAACGCGCATCGACTCGCTGGAAAGCTATATCTCAGGTAGCCCATACTAGCGTAGGGTTCAAGGTTTGTTGTTCAATGGTTAAGGTTTGCCACCGGGCCTTATGTTCTGGTGATTGGCTTGTTACCGGTGGTTCATCTGTTAAACCTTGAACCATAGACATCAAACCTTAAACGAATTCCATCTACCTTTGCGTCCCAAAATATTGATTCTGTTGTGACGCAGGTACTTGATAAACCCCGACAGGAGGTGATTACGGTGTACGGAAACCGGTTGCGGCTGCGCGTCTGCGGCCTCTATTGTCAGGATGATCAGTTACTAATGGTACGCCACCGGGGCATTGGTCCGACAAACACGTTCTGGTGCCCGCCGGGTGGGGGTGCGCAATTTGGTGAAGCCGCCCCTGATGCGTTGATTCGGGAGTTCTCGGAAGAAACCGGCCTTGACGTTCGCGTTGGTGAATTGCTGTTCGTCAATGAATTTATGCTGCCCCCGCTGCATGCACTCGAATTGTTTTTCCGAGTCGACGCGCAGGGCGGTCAGCTGTTGGCGGGTACCGATCCGGAGATGAGCCCCGACGGGCAGATCATCGAAGAAGTACGATTGATGTCGTTCGATGAGATAAAATCGTACCCACCTCACGAAGTACACGCCATGTTCCGGTACTGCCAATCGCTCGACGACCTATTCGCTCTACGCGGCTATTTACCCCGTTGAAGCGGTAAACCGCCCGTTTCGATAGATTAGGACTAGTTCATTACCCAAAAGTTAGTATGTTGTAACGCCAAACGATTGCTTCGTTCCTGTGCAAATCCTCCAGATGCCTACACCTACCATCAGTATCCGCTCTGACCAGTTTGGCCCGGAGCAGTCGGCACGGGCGGTGCTCTGTCTGGAAGCAGGCCACGATCGGTTTCGGTTTATGGCGATGGATGGACAGGGGCGAGGCCAATGGCTGGAAGATTATGCCTTCCCATCGCTACTAACGGAACGGGTACCTACTGACCTGTTGACGGATATTTTCCGCGACCATCCCCTGCTGACGGCCGGGCCGTGGCACGAGATTCGGATTAGTATCAATACCCCCTCATTTACGCTGATACCGCAGCCACTGTACCGAAAAGAATATGCGGGTAGTTACCTGGCGCTGATGCGGGGCAACGAGTTGCCGACCTACGAATTTGCGCAGGCTTATCTGCACGAGAGCGAAGGGTTTTTGTCGGTGTTCAGTCTAAGCCATACGTTGGCTGATTTCTTTTCGGAAGCTTACCCATTGCAACCGATGACGTTTGTGCATCAGGCAGGCGCATTGCTCGAAGCGACGGCCGCGCTTAGTAAGCAGACATCCGATGAGTGGCCGGTGTACCTGTATTTCGAAGACGAGTTTGTTACGATCATCAGCCGTGCCGGCGGTAAATTGCAGTATTGTAATCGGTTCGGCTACAAAAACGCACAGGATCTAACTTACTACGTGCTGTATATTCTAACCGAGTTGGCAGTAAATCCAGAAACGACGGTCGTGATGCTGTACGGTGAGATCACGCCATTTGCCGAGCAGTATACCGAGCTGAGCCGATTTCTGGCTCATCTTCGGTTTGGTACATACCCTTCAGGCCTGGCGCTAAGCAGCGATTTCAGCGACCTGCCTGACCATCGTTACCTAAGCTTGTACGGACTTTGTCTGATGGGAGAATAGCTGCGTTACAATCGCAGTAGCTCCCCGTCATTTATGAAAAAAACAGCGTTGTTTCCTGGTTCGTTTGACCCGTTCACTCGTGGGCACGAAGATATTGTCCGGCGCGGACTGAAACTGTTCGATGAGGTCGTTATCGGTATTGGTAAAAACGCCCGCAAGGATCGGTATTTTCCGCTGGAGCAGATGATTGGCCTGATCGAAGAAGCGTTTGCAGGCGAGCCGGCCGTTCGGGTCATTAGTTATGACGACCTGACCGCTACCGTTGCTCGCGACATCGGTGCCCGCTTCTTGTTGCGGGGGCTGCGCAACACCACCGACTTCGAGTACGAAAATGGCATTTCGCAGGTAAATCGCTATGTGTACGAAGAAGTCGAAACCGTCTTTTTGATTACGTCGCCCGAATTATCGCCTATCAGTTCGAGCATTATCCGCGACCTGCACCGCTACGGGAAAAACGTCGACCCGTTTCTGCCGTATACCTTGAATGATTGAGTGAAGGAGTGATAGAATGAGCTGGCGCATGTACCCATTCAATCATTCTATCACTCCTTCATTTTACTATTTTGCCTATTTCTGGCTTTCTTCGATAACGAAGCGGATTGAGCTGAACGAGTTCGTGAGTGCCTGCTGCGTTTGGCGTGCGTCGAGCCAGGCTAGTTGTTCGATGCCTTCTTCCGCCTGAGGGGCCATGTAAGCGTCGCTGATAACCGTCATGTGATACCACTTCGTCCGCTTCAGAATACGGCTGCCGTTGAGTGCGTAGTTGTGCCATGTTGTGCAGATGCGCTCGCCCACGCGGACACGCACGCCCGTTTCCTCTTCTACTTCGCGGGCGGCTCCTTCGCGCGATGATTCTCCACCATCGAGCTTACCTTTGGGCAAATCCCAGACGCCCCGCCGGAACATCATCAGAATTTTGTTGTCTTTGCCAACGACACCGCCAGCCGCTTTGATGATTTTGAAGTTTTTCTTAACGGCCGCTTCGCAATCGGATTTGCTGATACAACCCATCGTAATCGATAACAAGTGGCCTGATTTCGTTTTCTGAAGTAGCGCCAGCAGTTTATCGACGATGACAGGAGTTGCGTTTAGGATGAGCAGATGTCCAATCAGTGCTTCACCTTTAAGCGCGGTCAGCCGAGCATCAACGGTATTGTCAAAATCTGTTGTTGAAGGCTGCGTAGGCGACCCTGTCAGGCGAGCCGCTGTTTTCAGACCGATGAGCCGCAGGGGGCGGTCGTCAATAAAGACAATCATGCAGGAAAAATAAATAAGTAACAGGGCAAAAGTAACGAAACGGGCGGTCTAATAGGCTGCTGCGTGGGGCGGAAACCTGCCCTATTATGCTATTTTTGCGCCGGGCCAATCCTCTCCCTGTGTGGAACTACTAATAATTCTGTTGCTGACGATTCTGAATGGTGTGTTTTCCATGTCAGAAATTGCCCTTGTTTCCTCTCGGAAATCCCGGTTTGAAGCAGCCGCGAAAAACGGCGATCGACAGGCGCAGAACGCACTTGATCTGGCCAATTCCCCCAACCGCTTTCTGTCGACCGTGCAAATCGGTATCACGCTGATCGGCTTGCTGACGGGTATTTTCTCCGGCGACAGCGTGACAACTGACGTCGAAAAATACGTATCTCAGATTGTCGTACTGAAACCATACGCACACTCGGTTTCGGTAGTGCTGGTGCTGATCGTATTGACCTATGTGTCGCTGGTGCTGGGCGAACTCGTGCCGAAGCGAATCGGTCTGTCGAACCCCGAGGGTATCGCCAAAACCATGGCGGCACCCATGATGCTGGTGTCGAAACTGACATCGCCCTTCATTGCCTTGCTAACATTTTCAAGCGATACGCTGATCAAACTGCTGGGTATCAAACCCAACGACAGCGCCGTTACGGAAGAGGAAATTAAAAGCCTGATTCAGGAAGGAACGACGGGCGGGGCTATCGAAGAAATCGAGCAGGAGATCGTGCAGAACGTCTTTCAGCTTGGCGACCGTAAGATCACATCGCTGATGACTAACCGGCAGGAAATTGTATACCTCGATCTGGAAGACGACATTGAGGAGAATAAAGCAAAAATTACGGAGTACCGACACTCCGTATTCCCACTCTGCAACGGCGGTGTCGATGAAGTTGTCGGGTTAATTTACACCAAAGATTTTCTGGGTAAAGACCTTGATACAGAACTGCTTCGGTTAAGCGAACTGAAACGCGATGCCCTTTTCGTACCAGAAAACAACCGGGCCTATCAGGTGCTGGAGCGGTTCCGCGAACGCCGGCAGTATGTGGGTGTTATTGTCGACGAATATGGTGGTGTATTAGGCATCGTCACGCTCAACGACATTCTGGACGTGCTGGTTGGTGATATCGATGACAATACCGACGACTACGAAATTCGGAAGCGTGACGACGGTAGTTTCCTGATCGATGCGCAACTGCCGTTCGAGGATTTTCTGTCGTATTTCGACATTACCATCACCCCCCAAAATCGCCGGGATCTTACCGGATTCGATACGCTGGGTGGCTTTGCACTGCATATTCTGAAAGATATTCCGCAGACCGGTGAACAGTTTGCGTGGCAGTCGTACCGCTTCGAAATCGTCGACATGGATAAGAGTCGTATCGATAAGATTATGGTTTGGAAGGCGGCTGAAGATTAGGTAGCCAAACAGTCCGGCCCGGGGGGCGTTTAGCTGTCAGGAGTCACTGACGATTAGTATCGACTAAATAGCTAAACACGACACATATGAGCACCAACGACAATGGCGGACGTCCGCTCCACGACGTACCCTCCGGCCTGGACAACGACCCAAACGCCGACGAAGAAATCATCAATCAGCAGCGGGACAAAACGGCGACTGAGCTGGAACTTGCAGACTCTGATCCGGCGCCGATTGCAGCCGACAACCTCTCGGACAATATAGCCTATGCACTCGATGGTAGCGGGCCCGGACCAACGGGTGCCAAACCACAGGTTGAGGAGCATAAGCTGGTAAGCGAAGGCGTTACCGGCGCTGGTCCAGAGGACGAAGAAGAGGATCTGGCGAAGAAGATCAAGCTTGAAGAGTAGGTGTTTTCAGCAGCGTAGTCGAGTTGGTAATCTGCCACGACGATGCTTTCGACAAACAGTGGCGCAGCATTTTCTCGAAACCTTCTGGCTTCAGCAACTTGCCAATGATGACCACTCGACTAAGCTGTTCTTCGTTTTCCTGCCAGGGCGTTCCTTCCAGCAACGTTAGATTTTTCCCTACAGACTGAATAATCCACCGCTCTTTACGGGTTCTATCGTAGATAATACCCTTGACACGGTAAATGCCCTCACCCTGAAACAGTAGTAAGGTCATCAGTCGGTGGTATAGGCTTGTCAGATCCATCGACTCTGAGAACCGAAAGCTAAGCGAAACGATGTCACTATGCTTGTGGTGATGATAATGTGAACCCGACGCCGATGAACGTGGCTTGAGCGTTTGCGCCTGGGCCACCGGACGGCTGGGTGTAAACCGACCGGGCTTGTCGGCATTGAGCCTTGTCCGATCGAAGGCCATAAGTGCTTCGATCGGATAGTTTTCTTTTTGCCCCGTCAGAATCTGCGCCATCGGGCTTATCCCCTGTAGCATCTCGACAAGCTTCGCCAGATACCCTGTCGATACCCGATCCGTTTTGTTGATAATGATAAGGTCGCTAAACGAGATCTGGGCAATCGCTTCTTCCGTATCGCGCAACTGGTCTTCTACCAGTTCAGCATCTACCAGGCAGATAACGCGTTTCAGGCTAAACTCGCGCTGCACCATCGGCAGCATCAGAAACGGAACCGCTACGTTGGCCGGATCGGCAATGCCGGTAGTCTCGATAACCAGTTCATCAAAACGGTCGCTTCGATCGTGTAATTCCTCAAGTACGGTCAACAGGTCGTCGTTGAGCGAGCAGCACAGGCAACCATTGCTTAGCTCAACAATGTCGACGTCGGGGCGGATAATCATGCCTCCGTCAATGCCTTCTTTCCCCAATTCATTCTCGATCAGGGCAAAGCGTGTGTGTGGGCGCGCATTCATCAGGGCGTTGAGCAGGGTCGTTTTGCCGGCACCTAGGAACCCGGTCAGTATCGTTACGTCTTTTGGCATCGTGTTAATCTTGGTGTACCCCCGTTGCCTGAAGCATGAAGGTGTGTAAATCCGTGTTGTTGATGAGCGCAGGTAGCCCGGCACTAGCTGAGGAAGGCGAATGGCCCGGATTGACGATTGCCAGTTCGACAAAATCGGCCGTATGATCCATGCCTGCCCACCCAACGGCAGTGTGTGGCGTTTGCAAAGCCGCCAACTGCCGGAAGGGCAATTTGCGGGGGTTGTAAATACCGGTTTCATCCAGCGCCGTGTAGTGCAACAATAGTGAACGGGCGTCGTCCGGTTTAATTACCAGGCCTTGGGCGGCTTCGATTCGCTCAATAAGCTGCGTAGGGGTTGTGTCTTTGGTCACGCCAGTCAGAATCCAGTCGTTCGTTTGCCGGTAGGTCTGAATTTGATCGAAGTTATGGTTCGCGTTCGCGCCATACAACAGGCCCGGGTTTGCATTGCCATGATCGGTGGTGATGATGAGCAGTGTCTCCCGATTCTGTTCCGCAAATCGAATGGCTTCACCTACCGCATCGTCGAAGGCAAGCTGATCGTAGAGCAAAGCCGCCAGATCATTGGTATGGGCCGCCCAGTCGACCTTACCGCCTTCTACCTGCAGAACAAAACCATCGGCATTGCCGCGCATCAGCTCAACGGCCGTATGTGTCATTTCAGCCAGAGAAGGAATAATTTGCTGAAGCGCTGGACTGGTCGCCCGGTCGAGCGCGAAAGGCAGGCTATCGGAATCGAAAACGCCCAGTGCTGGTTTGCCGGGGCGGAAACTGAGCATGGTGTCGCGCGTTTGCGCCACCTGATAACCTTGCTCGTTGAAAGCCTTGAACAGGTCTTTGCCATCAGGCCGCTTGCCGGGGTTAAACTGTTCGGTACCAGCGCCCATCATCACGTCGAAACGCAGGCCCAGATAGTGCTCGGCAATGTCGGCCATACTGCCTCGGCTCTTACTATTGACGCAGAAACCCGCCGGCGTCGCGTGCGTAATCGGGACCGTCGTTACGCAGCCTACCGCTTTGCCAGCCGCTTTGAACGTCTGCCAGATGGGGCGATGCGCTTGGCCGTCAGCATCCACGTTAAGCGACCCATTGGGAACGCGTACACCGCCACCCCATGCTGACGAGGCTGCCGCCGAATCGGTGACGAGCGACGATGCGGAGGCTGTGTCCATAAGGGCGCGCTGTGCCCGCCCTTCACGGTACAGGCGTAGCCAGTTGCTCGACCGGCCTTCTTTGCGTTGCCGCAGCAGATCGGCCATGGCCAACGTGCCGGTACTCATACCGTCGCTGACAAGGAAGATAATATTTTTAACCCGATGCCTATTACCCGAACGGGCGTTGCTAGTGGAGCCTGTTAATAGAATCGTGCCAAGCGCAGCACTACGAACTAGATCCCGACGGTTCATGGGTAAGCTGGTGAATTGGGTTGCGCCTGTTGACAATCGTTACATGTGCCTTCGGCTAACAGGTGAATAGAATTGATCTGGTATTGACGAACCGTATCGAGATACGGCTCCGGCAGGGCTGGGCGGGGAATAATGGTCTTGCACTGGGAGCACTTAAAGTGTACCTGTCCGGTTTCCGGAGCCGACAGTTCACAGAAATAGGAGCAGCAACCGCGAGAATCGATGAATTTCTTGACCAGACTGGCTTCCGTCAGTGTCATAAGTGTTCGATACAGGCTTACCCGGTCCGTGCGTAGCCGTTTGCTGTAGCCGGTCAGCATCGTCTCCAGATCCGCTGAGGTATGGGCTTTGAGCGACTGAATCAATACGTACAGCACCCCCACGCGCAAGGCCGTAATGCGAATGTTATTTTGCCGAAGAAGTTGTTCAGGGTCGGTCATAAGCTAGGCATAGGCTATTGCCTGGTCGTGGGTTGGAGGATAGGCTTTTCCAGAATGTAGTTCATTTCGTATGGGTTGTCGGCGTTCAGGCGTAGCGTACCCGAAAACGAGCGCCGATCATCGGTTTTGAACTGTCGGGGCGGCCCTGTAAACTTGAGAGTCATGACGGATTCTGGACCGGCCCCTCCGCAGAAAAAGCAACCCGACATGGGATAACGTGACAAAGCGTATAAGCCGCTCTCGAGATCAATCGGGATCATATAGCCGGTGATAGATACGGCTTTGCCATCAAGGGCTTTCACCGTCGGTCCAAACTTGGGTGCCAGCAGTATCATGTTTTCTTCGGGATACCATCGTTTTTTGAACGTTACGTCGCGTAACCGATCCCAGCTCAGCTTTTCAGGTGGAGCGGCCAACGCGGGTGCTATTGCTACCAAGCTTAGCCGAAGCCATAAATAATACTTCAGTACCGTTGTGCGCATTGAATGGGTTGGCTACAGACCGCAACAAAGGTAGTCTCATTTGCAACATTGTTGCAAATGAGACTACCTTTGTTAACATAAACAAAAAGCGATGGAGCTTGCGCAACCGATCAATGTCGTAGCTACGCAAACCCCATCGCTTATGTACTGTTTCTAATAGTCTATACCACTTCCTTATACTGCATTCGGTAGAGGTTGGCGTAGAAATCGCCCCGCTGTAACAACTGTTCGTGCGTACCCTGCTCAACGATTCGGCCTTTGTCGACCACAATGATGTTGTTTGCCTTCTGAATGGTCGATAACCGGTGGGCAATTACAATGGCTGTACGACCTTTCATCAGCGTGCTAATCGCATGCTGAATCATCTCTTCCGTCTCCGTATCGACCGATGACGTGGCTTCGTCAAGCACGATGATTTTCGGGTCCTGCACCATGGCCCGTACAAACGAGATAAGCTGACGCTGTCCTACTGACAGTGTTGAACCCCGTTCCATTACGTTGTACTGATAGCCGCCTGGCAGCCGCTCGATCAGGTCGTGAACACCAACCAGTTTGGCCGCTTCAATCATCTTCTCCCGGCTGATGCGCTTGTCGCCGAGGGTTATGTTGTTTTCAATGGTATCGGAGAAGAGAAACACGTCCTGCAGGACAACACCAATGTTTCGGCGCAGGTGGCCCAGTTCGTAGTCGTGTACATCGGTTCCGTCGATGCAGATTTCACCTTTGTTGATGTCGTAGAAGCGGCTCAGCAGATTGACGATCGATGATTTGCCCGCACCGGTAGCACCCACGAAAGCCACCGTTTCTCCGGCTTTTACGCGGAAGCTGATGTCGCGCAGTACCCAGTTCTCGTCGTTGTAGGCAAACCAGACATCGTCGAAGCTAACGTCGCCCCGAATGGTAGCGGGCGCAAATTTGCCGTTGTCGACTGTGTATTCGTCGCTGTCAAGGAGTTTGATGATCCGGTCGGTGCTGACGATACCCATCTGCAGCGTGTTGAACCGGTCAGCCAGCATCCGAATCGGGCGGAAGAACAGGTTGATAAACATCACAAAGGCCGTGACGGTACCGAATGTGATGTCAGCATGAATAATTTGTCGTGCACCGTACCAGACGACCAATCCCACGGCTACCGCTGAGATAATGTCGGCAACGGGATAGTAGACGGAGTAATACCAGATCGAGCGGATGTTGGCCTGGCGATGCTCGTCGTTGATGTCGCGAAATTTATCGGCTTCGATTTTCTCGCTGCCAAAAATCTGCACGATACTCATGCCAGTGATGTGTTCCTGCACAAACGAGTTCAGGTTCGCCACCGCCGTCCGCACTTCGTTGAACGACGTTTTGATTTTTTCCTTGAACACATACGTGCTAAACAGCATGAGTGGAATGGTCGACAGGCTGATGAGCGCCAGTCGCCAGTCGGTGTAGAGCATGACACCAATAATCAGGACCAGTTGCAGAATGTCGCCCGCAATGGCGGCCATGCCTTCGCTGAAGACATCCGCCAGCGTTTCGACATCAGAAATAGACCGTGTCACCAGCCGACCGATAGGTGTATTATCAAAGAATTTCAGCCGGAGCGTCAGGATTTTGCGGTAGAGTTGTACCCGGATGTCGCGGATGATGTACTGCCCCAGCCAGCCCGACAGATAAGTGTTTAAAAATTGAACAATGGCCTGTACCACCAACACCGACAGCATGATAATGAGCATGGTGGTTAGTTGGTTGTAGTCGCCGGCGCTGATAACATTGTCAATCGTATGCCGAATCAGTAGCGGTGTCAGTGGGGCCAGACAGGCTGCCAGCATGATGATAGCGACCAACCCGAAAAAGCGACCCCGATACGGTTGTACGAAGGCGTAGAGTCGCTTGAGTATAGCCACGTCGAAGATGCGGCCGGCCGTCGATTCGGCACTTTTTGTTTCTTGGCTCACGGAAAGCAGGAGAGTTCAGGAGGATAACCCAATCGACGCATCGAACGTTTCCGAGCCGTTACTATTCCTTGTAGCCGAGCGGATAATGCCGAATTTAGCCCGCCTTCACGCGGTTTGTCAGCATACAAACCACGCCAACTAGTAAACAGAGTATACCAACAATTCTAATCAGCACTGACCAGCCGATGACGAAATACGTGTCGTATAACTGAATGTCGAACGCGTCGCCATGCAGCCAGTAGGTGCTTATAAGCAAGACTATTCCGAATAAAAGTAGTTGGTTGTTTCGCATGCATAGACGAGTTTATAGCCACGTCCGGACGGTGTCCAACAGCAGGTATGCGTTGAGGCCGATGATCAGACCGGCTACAACCCAGGCGGTAACTTTCATCCAGCCGGGGTTGACAAAGCGCCCCATCTTTAGCTTATCGCCAGTGAAAATGACCAATGGAACAACGGCGAAGCTAAGTTGTAATGACAAAATAACCTGGCTGAAGACAAGCAATTCGGATGTGCCGTGTTCGCCATAGAGCGAGGCAACAATCAGCGCCGGTACAATAGCGATCAGGCGCGTGATCAGCCGGCGTAACCAGGGTTTCAGACGCAGATTCAGGAAGCCTTCCATCACGATTTGGCCGGATAACGTACCGGTCAGTGTCGAGTTTTGGCCGGATGCAAGCAAGGCTACGGCGAACAGAATACCCGCCAGTTTCACGCCCAGTACCGGATCGAGCAGGCGGTGAGCGTCGGTTATATCGGCAACCGTCTGATTCCCGGAAAAGTGGAAAGCCGCAGCCGACAAGACCAGAATGGCTGCGTTGATAAAGAACGCCAGGAATAATGACACCGTCGAGTCGATTGTCGCGTAACGAATAGCCGTTTGCCGGCCGGGATCGGTACGGGGATAGTCGCGCGTCTGTACAATGCTGGAGTGCAGATACAGGTTATGCGGCATAACGGTAGCGCCCAGAATACCAATGGCGATGTACAGCATACTGGGGTTTGTTACCACCTCGGTATGAGGAATCAGGCCGTTCACCACGGCCCCCATGTCGGGTTGCGATACGATCAGTTCGTAGCCGAAACAGGCAATGATCAGGAAAATCAGGCTGGTAACAATGCGCTCGATCGTCTGAAATCCTTTGTTCTGCAAATACAATAGCAGCAGCACATCGGCGGCAGTAATAAGAATGCCAACCGTTAGGGGGAGGCCGAAGAGCAGATTAAGCGCGATGGCTGAACCGATCACTTCGGCCAGATCGGTGGCAGCGATGGCTATTTCGGCCAACATCCAAAGGCCTATCGCTACGGGTTTGCTGTAGTGGTCACGGCAGGCCTGCGCCAGATCCCGGCCGGTTGCGATGCCCAGCTTGAGCGACAGGTGTTGTAAAAGAATGGCAAACAGGTTGGAAATCAGAACGACGGAGAGTAGCCGATAGCCAAACCGGGCGCCACCGGCAATGTCGGTGGCCCAGTTGCCGGGGTCCATGTATCCTACCGCTACCATCATCCCCGGTCCGGCATAGGCCATCA
>JAKONH010000505.1 GCA_022702045.1 Spirosomataceae bacterium | reverse complement strand
GCTAAACTCTCTCAGACAAAGGTATATCAATAACTTCCAGAAGCGGCACGTTGCGATTCTGGCCCCAATAAACGTATGAATAATAATTAATATGTTGTTTAGCATACAGAAACACGGGTTTTATCATCTGTTATGTTACCGAAATTTGCTTTATTTAAACTATTACCATGTGTTACGAATACTAACCATCATATTTGCCAATTTTACTACTTGAATAAAAGTTTTTTAAAATGGTATTATTTCTGTTTCTGTTAGTTTTGGTAAAGGTCTATTTCTTCTTTAGTGGGTATTTTATTAGCGAAACGGGAGAACGACCAGTATGCTGAATATAAATAATGTACAAAAGCCTTTTTCATTAGTTATATCGAAAAATTGTAGCATTGACAGCAAGCTCGGTTGATTATATTAGCATAAGTAAGCATGTCCAGCCTTTATGGCTACTTGGTGACGTAATAGATCATTTACAAATAGGCACCTGCAATCTTATGTGTGAACGTAAATAATTGATTGTAAGTCGTATATAGCCTGTTTATCTCGCTGTTGTAACGTAAGTAAAGAAATGGGAAGTTGCCGCGATTGGTGAGTGTAGACTAAACAAAATGGAATACAATCAATGGCTGTAAAATTCACACGTAAACATTGATAAATACTAAAATAAACGTTTGAATATCAGTAATTTACAAGATTTTTTGACTTGATTTGCCAAACGATAGATTTATGAATGGTCAAATCGCTTGAAAACCGTGCGCTGCAATCATAGAATGAATTGCAGTCAACCCGGTAAATCACAAATCAGGCTAAAAGAGACCGCTCGCACTACAATAGGATAAAAATTAGATCAACAATAACCGTTCAGATGCTATTATCAGCGTGAAAATCCAGCGTCTACGGCTGTCAAAACATGATTACGTTGCTGACTAAAGTGAATTTGGCGTATCGATATGAATCAGGCTTTTACTGTTGCTGCCTTACCTGACCATGGCGATGTAGTGGCTGCCTGTTAAATGGCTACAATGGCGCTTTACTGCGCTCAACAACCACAACTGGCAGGTTAGCTTGATCAAGCTCTCTGTCTGATTGAAGGCTGGCGTGGTATTCGGGCCATTTCTTGGGAAAAGCCTGCTGAGTCAGATTACCATCTCACCCAGGAGTTGATACTAAGTTTGTATAAACAGGCCTGGTTTACCACAATGTATGCAGTAAACCAGGCTGACCAGAGTGCCTGATCAAGCTGAATTCCTATCAATACTAAGTTGCTTCTACACGGTGAAAAACAGGCTTTATCGTTGGTAACTACACGTCATAATGGACAGATGAGCTGGTTACGCCGTGTGGTTTACGAGTGGAAGCAGGCTATTGGTAACGGCGAAAATAAGCCGGTCACCGGGATACGACCTTGAGAAGTCAAGGGGCGGTCGATTAAAAAATGATGCCACTTGATTGGTTGAGTATCAGTTAATAGTATTTCTGTATCGGCCCAATCCAGTGACGATAACGTTGTACGTTGCTCGCGGCAGAACTGGGCGATATGCAGCGGAACAACGACCAGAACCTGTAGTTCGGTATCGGCGCGCAGGAAGGCCAGCACGTGGTCCGCATAGCGCCCTTCGACCGTAAGCGGGGTGTAGCTACCGGTTGTGAACAGGCCGGAATGATTGCGACGAAGTTGTAGCAGCTGATAGGTTAGCCACCGTTTGATACGGCCACTATATCGATCTTCCCACAGCTCCTCCCAGCAGGCATCCGATCGATTGTTGGCTCGTGCGAGTAAGGCGTTCTGATCGGCCCGGTACTGCTCGTAAGGCACAGGACGGCGGTTGTCAGGGTCGACCATGCTCAGGTCCCAGCCTTCATTGCCTTGATACAGGTCGGGTACGCCGGGTAGCGTATATTTCAGCGCAACCTGCACCAACGAATTGATGATGCCGAAATCAATTACCGTTTTCAATAACGGCTGGAACGATGCCCAGAAGTCTCCGCGCTTGTCAAGCAACTGCTTGATAAAGGAGGCCGTTGCCTGCTGATACGTGTCGTCGGTATGGCGTTTGGCTTCCGACAGGGCCTTTTCCATGAAGGCCTGCATCCGGTCTGCGAAATCGTCGCTGTCGCCTGGCATGGGGTAGGAGCCAAGCAAGGACTGGTAAATCAGGTATTCGTCTTCAAAGTCGGGTGCGTCGCCGGTCTTTGCATGCGCATTGATACGTTGCCAGTCGCGTACGGCCGCAAACCAGTCGTCGGCGATATCGGGTAACACCGCCAGTCGGGCCCGGACGTCCTCTCCCCGCTTTGTGTCGTGGGTGGCCGTAGCGTTCATCGTCAGTGGCCAATGCTGCTGCCGCTGCTGAATAAACTGGTGAAAAGCAGAAGTCGATAAGCCAAACCGTGTAGGCGAGTCGCCAACTTCGTTATGGCCGATAAAGCAGGTATTCGTATAAAAAAGTGTGTCTTCGATGCCCTTCGCCATCAGTGGCCCCGCGTACTGCATACAACGCTTATAGAACAGCGCCACCCGTTGCGCCCGCCCGTCGTCGGTCGTGTCCATCTGATCGAACATCGTTTGGGCGAGCTGATCGACGGCCGACACCAGTTCGGGCCGTGACGCACAAATCTGATCGAAAATAAGGCGGTGCGCGTCGGCTTCGGTAGCTTGTAGCGGAAACTGGGTGCCGAAATAGCGATAAACCGGAAATCGGATTAGCCATTCGCCAATGGCCAGTTTCAGGGAGCCTGCGGGCAGAGACGACAGTTCATCTTCCCGAACCAGACCGAGGGTTTGATAATAACTGGTCAGATTAGTCAGTTCGCCACCCATTTGCTGATACAGCATGTACGCCTTCCGGCTGCGCATCTGATCGGACAGGGAGGTCGTATCGCTCGTTTGC
>JAKONH010000493.1 GCA_022702045.1 Spirosomataceae bacterium | reverse complement strand
AACTGCTTCGGTCTGACCAAAAAGGTTGTGTACGAAAACGAAGAGTTCAACCTGTTACAGCATGCGCTCGATATCGAAGAAGGGCTGGAAGGTCTCCGGTACAACCGTATTGTGATTGCGACGGATGCAGACGTAGACGGTATGCACATCCGATTGCTGATGCTGACGTTCTTCCTGCAGTTTTTCCCGGATCTGGTACGGAACGGTCACTTATACATTCTAGAGACACCGCTGTTTCGCGTTCGGAACCCGCGTAACCATAAGGAGACGACATACTGCTATTCGGAAGAGGAGAAGCAGACGGCGATCAACAAACTGACAAAGGGCGGTAAGAAAGTCGAGATTACCCGTTTCAAAGGACTTGGTGAGATTTCGCCGGAAGAGTTTGGGTTGTTTATTGGTGAAGATATGCGACTGGAACCGGTAATCGTAGAGCAGGAGACGTCGGTCGCTAAACTGCTTAGCTACTATATGGGTAAGAACACACCCGATCGGCAACGCTTTATCATCGATAATCTACGGGTTGAAAAAGATGTAGACGAAGCCATACTAGCTGGCTAGGCGCCAACAAATTGAAAAAAAAGAATCCCCGGTGGCAGTCGAGCACGATGTCACCGGGGATTTTTGGTTAAATGACCTATATGTCTGATAGACAATGTATTGATAGTAATTCTTCTTTGACGTTATAGCGGAAAAGTCAAAATCAGTGATAGATTAATAAAAGTTGTAGATCGAAATTATATATATGAAAAAGTTTGATAATTGAAATTTATGCAGAATAATATTCTGATATACAGTTCCCAATATTACTTTTGAAGCTTGATTAAAGAAAAATTAAAACACTTTATTGGCTAACTCTATGAAAAAAGTTCTATTGCTGAGCTGGTTGCTGACTATTGTTTTGTGCTTACCTGGGTGGGCGCAGAACAACGTTATCAGCGGCCGGGTCACAGCCGCCGACGATGGGGCTGGCATACCGGGTGTAAGTGTACAGGTGAAAGGAACGACGCGCGGTACGACGACCGACGCGGACGGTAATTTTCGACTCAATGCGGCATCGGGTGCCCGCTTGGTGTTCAGCTTCATTGGCTACACATCGCAGGAAGTAGCCATTGGGAATCAGTCAACTGTAGCTGTAAAGCTGGAAACCAATGCTACGCAGCTTGATGAGGTTGTTGTACCGTTTGGCGTAGCCAAGCGGGCCAGCTTCACTGGGTCGGCCGGAACGCTGGACGCGAACAAAATCAGTGACCGGATTACGACAAACGTTACGCAGGCACTTTCCGGTGCGGTACCAGGCGTGCAGACAACAGCGGGTAGTGGGCAGCCGGGTAGTGGTCCCGATATTCGTATCCGGGGTTTTGGTTCTATCTCGTCAGGGAACGATCCGCTGTACGTGGTCGATGGTATCCCATACTCGGGTAGCATTGCCAACCTCAACCCAAACGATATTGAGAATATCTCGGTATTGAAAGATGCCGCGTCAACGGCGTTGTACGGATCGCGGGCGGCTAATGGCGTTGTTGCCATTACGACCAAAAAGGGAGTGAAAGATCGTAACACGATCAATGTTCGATACACGAAGGGTTTGAGTACCCGTGGTTTGCCCGAATACGACCGCGTAGGACCTGCTCAGTATTATCCGCTGATGTGGGAGACGTATCGGAACAGTATTGCGTATCGGCAAACTAACCCGGTCGCATTGACAACGGCCAACGCGGACGCAACGAACCGACTAGTCAGTTTGACTGGATACAACGTATATAACGTACCGGACAATCAGCTTGTCGACGTAAACGGGCAATTGAATCCCAACGCGCAACTGCTCTACTCGCCAGGTGATCTGAACTGGGAGCAGCCACTGATGCGGCAAGGAAACCGCGACGAGCTGAACGTAAGCTTCGCCGGCGGGCAAGGCAAAACGGATTACTTTTTCTCATTGGCTTACCTGAAAGACAACGGCTATTTGCTGCGCTCTGATTACGACCGGATTACCGGACGGATGAATGTCAATTCGCAAATGAAACCGTGGTTCCGGGCCGGGGCCAATCTGGCAGCAACGATCACCAAATCAAATCAAGCCGATGCTGATGGTAGTACGTCGTTCGTCAATCCATTCTACTTTTCGCGGAACATCGGGCCAATCTATCCGGTATACGCATATGACCCAAGCAGTCCTGGCTCGTTTCTGACCGACGCTACCGGCAATCGAATCTGGGATTTAGGAAACCTGACGGCACTGGGTTTACCAGCTCGTCCGGCTTTCGGTGGACGTCACTCACTGGGCGAAACGACCCTGAACCAGAACTTGTTTCGTCGGAACGTGCTGAGCGCGCGGGGCTATGGCGAAATTACGTTCTTGAAAGACTTCCGCTTCACGGCGAACATTGGTACGGATATCACCAATTACAATGGATTTACCTATGGAAACCCGATTGTAGGGGACGGCGCGCCGGCTGGCCGGGCTACGCACGAGTTCCAGAATATTGCGAGCTATAACCTAAACCAGTTGCTCAACTATGGACATTCGTTTGGTAAACATAATATCGAAGCATTGCTGGGCCACGAAAATTTTCAGGTAGGGGACAACAACCTGACAGGTTCACGTTCGCAGCAGATTCTGGATGGTAACTACGAACTGATCAATTTTACCAATACCACTAACCTATCATCGGTAGCTTTTAGTCGACGTGTTGAAGGATACTTATCTCGGATCAATTACGACTACGATCAGCGGTATATCTTGTCTGTATCGGCCCGGCGTGATGGGTCCAGTAAGTTCTATCGCGATACGCGCTGGGGTAACTTTTACTCGATTAGCGGTGCTTGGCGGATCGATCAGGAAAATTTTGTACGGTCGATTCCGGCTATAAACCTGCTGAAATTGCGGTCTTCATATGGCCAGACAGGTAACGACGGTGGAGGCAACGATGGTCAGAATGCACAGGACAATACGATTAGCTATTACGCCTGGCAACCCCTGTATAATCTAAACTCGAACAATGCATCGGAAGCGGGTATCATCCAGGCCAGTCTTGGCAATACCAATCTGGAATGGGAGTCGAGCAACGCGTTTGATATTGGGCTAGAGTTTGGTTTGTTTAATAACCGGGTTTCTGGTACGATTGAATACTTCGATCGCCGATCATCTAACCTGATTTTCGCGGTTCCCCTGCCGCTATCGGCCGGTATCACGACGGTTACGCGTAACATCGGAACCATGTACAATCGGGGTATCGAAGTAGAATTAGGCATCGAACCTATTCGCACGAAAGACTTTACCTGGCGTATT
>JAKONH010000476.1 GCA_022702045.1 Spirosomataceae bacterium | reverse complement strand
TGGACGTATCCATCAACGAAGTAATCTCGGTCTGTTTGAACCTGGGCATGTTCGTGTCGATTAACCAACGACTCGACGCAGAAGCGATCACGGTTATTGCCGATGAATTTGGTTTCGATGTACAGTTCGTATCCGCAGAAGATGAAACTGAAGCGGGTGTCGATGTAGAAGCTGATGCACCGGACGATCTGTCGCCCCGCGCGCCGATCGTCACTATCATGGGTCACGTCGACCACGGTAAAACATCGCTGCTCGATTACATCCGCCGGGCGAAAGTGGCTGCCGGTGAAGCCGGTGGTATCACGCAGCACATCGGTGCATACAGTGTAAAAACAGATGATGACCGGAAAATTACTTTCCTTGATACACCGGGTCACGAAGCCTTTACGGCTATGCGTGCTCGTGGTGCGAAGGTAACCGACGTCGTTATCATCGTAATCGCGGCCGACGATAGCGTCATGCCACAAACCCGTGAGGCTATCAACCATGCGCAGGTAGCGGGTGTCCCCATCGTATTCGCCTTCTCGAAAGTAGATAAGCCGGGTGCTGATACGGAGAAGATCCGTACCGAACTGGCGTCGATGAACCTGCTCGTTGAAGAGTGGGGCGGTAAGTACCAAGCACAGGAGATTTCTTCGAAGTCTGGTATGGGCGTCGACGACCTGCTGGAAAAAGTCCTGCTGGAAGCTGAACTGCTCGAGTTGAAAGCTAATGCAGACCGTCGGGCGCTGGGTACGGTTATCGAAGCCTCACTCGACAAGGGCCGAGGTTACGTTTCGACCGTACTGGTTGAAAACGGTACGCTGCGTCAGGGTGACGTAATGCTCGTTGGTGCTCACTACGGTCGTATTCGCGCCATGACCAACGATCGGGGTGAGCGGATCAAAGAAGCCGGGCCGGCACAACCGGTTCAGATTCTGGGTCTGCCGGGTGCACCGCAAGCTGGCGACAAGTTCAACGTCATGGAAACGGAGCGTGAAGCCCGCGAGATTGCGAACAAACGGGAGCAACTGCTGCGCGAACAAACGCTGCGTACACGCAAACACATCACGCTTGAAGAGATTGGTCGCCGGAAAGCGATTGGTACGTTTAAAGAGCTAAACGTAATTGTGAAAGGTGATGTGGACGGTTCAGTCGAAGCGCTTTCCGACTCGTTACTGCAACTGTCGACCGAAGAAGTACAGGTTAACATCATCCACAAAGCAGTCGGTCAGATCTCTGAATCGGACGTTCTGCTGGCATCAGCTTCGGATGCGGTTATCGTCGGCTTCCAGGTTCGTCCGTCAGCCAGTGCGCGGAAACTAGCCGAACAGGAGCAGATCGAAATTCGGATGTACTCGATCATCTACGACGCCATCAACGAAGTGAAGGATGCCATGGAAGGTCTGCTGGCACCGACCGTTGAGGAAGTGATCGTTGGTAATATCGAAGTACGTGAAGTCTTCAAGATCAGTAAAGTTGGTACGGTAGCGGGTTGCTACGTTACCGATGGTCTGATCAAGCGTAATAACAAAATCCGTATCATCCGTGATTTCATCGTGGTTCATACGGGCGAAATCAGTGCTCTCAAACGCTTCAAAGACGATGTCAGCGAAGTACGTTCGGGTTACGAATGTGGTTTGAGCATCAAAAACTTCAACGACATTGAGGTGGGCGATGTACTCGAAAGCTTCGAACTGAAAGAAGTGAAGCGGACGCTATAATCTGAACCACGGATTCGTCTGATTTATCGATTTCTCAGATTTCAAAAGACCGTTGAGCAGTGGCCCAACGGTCTTTTTATTTACTATAACCTTGAATCAACGCTGTCTCTTCCTAGTATAACTTGAGCGATCAAAGCGATCATACCAATCAGCGGAATCAGTGGTTCAGACTAAAATCCCAGTTCAGTACATCCACCCAAATCGGTAAGCATAAACCCAGTGAACATTCTTAGTATCAGCGATATTCATGGGCGTTATATGTGGCGTGATGCGCCATTGGACGGCGCTGACCACGTTGTTTTCCTAGGCGATTACGTCGACAGTATGCTTTATGACGACGATGAGATTATATCTAACCTGGAAGCCATTATTCGCTATAAGAAGAAAAACGGGAATCGGGTAACGTTGCTAGTCGGTAATCACGACATTCAGTATTTACACTACCCTTTGTATCCTTGCTCCGGTTTTAACCCGGCGGTACAGCCAACGCTAAGCAAACTTTTTCGGGAAAACCAGGACCTGTTTCAGATTGCCTATCAGCAGGGTAGCGTTCTATACACCCACGCTGGTGTGTCGGCCACGTGGCTATCCCGGCTGCTTAGTCATACGGGGCAATCAGAACGGGTGCTTAGCCCGGCCGACAATCTGGCTGGCTTTTTGAACGATCTCTACCAACACACAACCATGCGCGGGTATCTGTTTGAGGTGGGCCCAAAACGGGGTGGGTCAGCTCCTACTGGAGGCCCGGTGTGGGCCGATCGAACCGAAACGTCCGTTGATTTGCTGGCTGGTTTTCATCAAATTGTTGGGCATACGCCTACGCCCGCCTTCCAGACCATTGGCAACGAGACGGCGTCGATTACGTATACCGACATACTAGGATCAAAAACAGACTTTTTCCGGCTGACAATTCCGACGTAAATTACCTGTCCTAAAACCAAACGCTTACCCCACTTCGTTACTACGGGTAGACGTCTGCCGAAAGCAACCTGAATGAATTTCCTATATCCTTCCTTCCTTATCGGTTTATCAGCCGTGGCATTGCCCATTGCTATTCACCTGTTTAACTTTCGACGAACCCGACGGGTCTATTTTTCCAACATCGAGCTACTGCGTGCGGTACAGACCGAAACCAAGTCGTTCCGCCGGCTCAAACACTGGTTGGTACTGGCCTGCCGCTGTCTGTTCGTAATCTGTTTGGTACTAGCCTTTGCCCAACCGTTCATTCCGAGCAAAAATCGAATGGGGTTGTCGCGGCAGGGCGTCACGAGTTTGTACGTCGATAATTCGTACAGCATGCAGAACGAGCGCAGCGAAAAACGCTACCTAGACATCGCGATCAGCAAACTGGATGAGTTGCTAACGCTGTTCCGCAACGCGACTTCGCTACAACTACTAACCAATGATTTCTCGGCGGCAGAACAGCAACCCGCGACGACCGAAGCGATACGTGACCGCGTTACCTCAATCCGGCTTGCGCACACGCCCCGCTCGCTGGAATCGGTCTATCGGCGGCAGCGCAACCTGCTCCGTAGTATTAACGCGAACGCCCGGAATCAGCTATTCTGGTTTTCCGACTTCCAGAAAAGTACAGCCGGCGACTTATCGAAACTGCACATCGACACAACCGATCGGCTGTTTATCGTTCCGCTCGAGGCACAGGCAACAAAGAACGTGTTTGTCGATTCGGTCTGGCTGGCGATACCATTCATCCGCGAACTACAAAACAACAGCCTGAACGTAACGTTGACAAACAGTGGGCAGGAAGCCGTCAAAAACTTACCCGTACGCCTGTACCTGGATGATGCGCAAACCTCAACCGTATCGGCAACCTTGCCCCCAGGTGGATCGGCTACGGTATCGCTGAATATCAACGTTACGTCGAAAGGCTACCACCGGGGCCGGATCGTATTTGACGATTACCCGATCACGTTCGACAATCAGTATTTTTTCGTGATTGAAGCGTCGCCCGCCGTCCGGGTGTTGCACTTGTCGGGCACAGCTACCAGCCGCGATTACATCAACGCGGTATATGCTAACGACAGTTTGTTTGTCAGACGCAGCTACAATGCGCAGAATTTCGACGTAGGTCAGCTTAAAGAAACAGATCTCGTGGTACTGGAAGGTGTCGATCAGGTGTCGGGAACGTTACGCACCGAATTGCAGCGCTTTGTGCAACAAGGTGGTAGCCTGGCTGTTATTCCACCGGATAAGCCGGATGCGACGGTATACGGTCCTTTCCTCAGCGCTTTGGGAATTGGTGGTGTTCAACCCGTTGTCAGTCAGCCGGGCGTTGCTGTACCCACCGTTCCACTGACCGAGCCGGATCGCCGGATACCGTTTTTTCAGGACGTCTTTCAACGAAGCTATCAGTCGGAGCCACTCAACATGCCCTCGGCCGCACCTGTATGGCGGTGGAGCGCCGGCAACCGATTACTTGGTCTGCGCGACGGTCGACCTATGCTGACCCAATCGCGGGCGGGTGCGGGTACCATATACATGCTGGCTTCTCCCTTATCGGCAACCTATGGCAATCTGGCTGAACATGCCTTGTTTGTACCGGTCATGTACAAAATGGCCGCGTTGAGTGTCCGGGCACAGCGAACAGCTTATTCATTCGATGAAGGATTGATCACGATCCCCGTCAAAAACGCATCAGAACGGGCAGTATATCGCCTGAAGCATGACAAGCTGGACATCATTCCGGTACAACGGCTCACTGGCAACCAACTCCAACTGGAGCTACCCAAGAGCAACGAACTGGTGGAAGGCCAAACGATCGAAGGCGGCTATTATCAATTACAGGATAGTCAGGGACATACCGAGCGGTTGCTGGCCTTTAACCCCGGCCGGCAGGAGTCGAACCTGACTTTTTATTCAGCCAACGAGCTTCGGCAGGCATTTGCCAGTCAGCCCAACGTCGAGGTATTCGACAGTATACAGGACGGCGATTTTGTGCAGGTACTAGAGCGCGAAAACCTCGGGCAAAGCCTCTGGAAATATTTCCTCATAGCCGCGCTTAGTTTTTTGCTGCTGGAAATCGGGCTGGTGAGGTTGATGAGGGGGTAAATGGAGAAGAGAGGAAAGAGACAAGACGTAAGAAGAAAGACCGGTATTTACCAACTTCTTTCTTCTTACGTCTTGTCTCTTTCTTCCAAAAATCAAATCAGTTTGATATCAATCGTTTTACCTGCTTCGCCGACGGTAATCTGGCAGTCGCTGAATTTTGGCTTCGACATTTTGGGTTTGAAATTCATGCTAAAACCATACGGTTCCTTAGGAATACCCAGCATGTTTTTATCCATCTTGTTGTTGCTATTTACGTCGTGAAAGATCGCGACAGCGTACTGTCCTGGTTCGAGTGGGATGATCGCTGTTACATTTGCCCCCGTGACGCTCACCTTTTTTGCTTCAACCGGCTTGCCTTCGGGAAACGCGTCGCCCGGCTTGAATACGGCAATGAAAATGTTGCCTTTTTGCTGCTCAATGTTGCTGATCTCAATTTTCAGGCTGGTTTTGGGCGCATGATCGACCGGCGTAATAGCGGTCATCAACCAGGGAAGCGTAAGCAGTAAGCGAATCATAGACATCGGGTTTTTGTAAAAACGGAATTATCTTGCGTATATGATAACACAGCTTCCGCCACCACCGGCTAAACGATGGCTCGTTAAACCAGTCCCCGATTCTGTTGCCGAACGTACGGCTATCGAATCGTTGACTGCGTCGCTTGGCGTAAGCCCATTTCTGGCCGGTTTGCTAGTGCAGCGTGGTATCACAACGTTTGATGAAGCCCGTCTGTTTTTTCGGCCTGAATTTACGCACCTGCACGACCCGTTCGCTATGCGTGACATGGACCGGGCCGTGGCGCGCCTTAAGAAAGCACTACACAGTCCGCAGCCGGAGAAAATTCTGGTCTATGGCGACTACGATGTCGACGGGACGACGTCGGTTGCGCTTGTGTACAGTTTTCTGAGCCGGTACCATGATCAGCTCGACTTCTACATTCCCGACCGCTACAAGGAAGGCTACGGCATCTCGAAACAGGGCATCGAATGGGCTGCCGAAAATGGCTTCACGCTCATCATTGCTCTCGACTGTGGTATTAAATCGGTTGATCGGATAGCGGAAGCCAAGGCACTGGGTGTTGATTTTATTATCTGCGACCACCACCGCCCCGGACGCGGGACCGCCGGCGACGAATTACCCGATGCCGCTGCCGTGCTCGACCCCAAGCGCAGTGATTGCCTGTATCCGTACAAAGAGTTAAGCGGTTGTGGTGTCGGATTCAAGCTGATGCAGGCCTTCTGTCTGGATCAGGGTATCGACCTTGACACGCTCTACCCCAGCCTTGATCTGGTCGCGGTTAGTATTGCCTCGGACATTGTTCCGTTGACGGGTGAAAACCGGGTTATGGCACATTACGGGCTGAAGCAGATCAACAGTCAGCCGCGAACGGGATTGAAGGCCCTTATCAAGGTAGCGGGGTTCCGCAATGCCCTTGACCTGACCAACGTTGTCTTCGGTCTGGGCCCCCGTATCAACGCGGCAGGACGCATTAAACACGCTAAAGCAGCCGTTCAACTCCTGCTCGCCGAGTCGGACGATGAAGCCGACGATTTTGCCTTTGCCATTAATAAACACAACAGCGACCGGCGCGTGTTCGACAGTACCATGACCGAACAGGCCCTGTCAATGATTCGACAGGACGAAACGTTACTCCGCGCCAAATCAACGGTGTTGTTCGATGCAGGCTGGCATAAGGGTGTCATTGGCATTGTGGCGTCGCGCTGCATCGAGCACTTCCACCGCCCGACCATTATTCTGACGCAGTCGAACGATAAAGTGGCTGGGTCGGCTCGATCGGTACCGGGTTTCGACGTGTACGAAGCCATCGAGGAGTGCGCCGACCTGCTCGAACAGTTTGGCGGGCATACCTTTGCGGCCGGCATGACGCTACCCGTCGATAACGTCGATGCGTTCCGTAAAAAGTTTGAAACCGTTGTTTCGCAGCGTATCCGGGAGGAGCACCTGACTCCGCTTATCGACATCGACCTACCACTCGACTTTAGCGAAATCACGGACAAACTGTACCGTATTGTGAAACAGATGGGCCCCTTCGGTCCGCACAACATGCAGCCGATTTTCGTCACTGAGGACGTGTACTTGGTTGCCGAACCGACGATTATGAAGGAGAAGCATTTGAAGATTCAGGTGCAGCAGAACCGTACCGGTCATCAGTTTACGGCTATTGGCTTCGGCATGGCACATTACGCTCAGCTATTACAACCTCGTAAGCCGTTCTCCATCTGCTATCAGGTCGACCAGAACTCATTCAATGGTACCGTGTCGCTACAACTGATGCTGAAAGACATCAAGTGCGAGCAGTACTAGTAGACCTAAACGGTTTTGAAACCGTTTAGGTCTGTCACCATTCCGTCAAATCAGGGCGAAAAAAGCCCTGATCGTACGCTTCACTGTATACGCGATAATCAGCGGCAACCTGTTGCGCATAGCCCTGCGCGTATTCAATCAGCGGTTGTTGCCAACGGTCCTGCTGCTGCCCGAATGAAATCAATTCATCGGCAATGGCCGAGCCCTGCCGCC
>JAKONH010000462.1 GCA_022702045.1 Spirosomataceae bacterium | reverse complement strand
TAGCTACACCGGGTCGATTTATGGACCTCTACCGGGCCGGTGAACTGATTACGAAAGACATCCGTACGCTGGTACTTGACGAAGCCGACAAGATGATGGACATGGGCTTCATGCCCCAGATCCGGTCCATTCTGGAAATCATTCCGACGAAGCGACAAAACCTGCTGTTTTCAGCCACGTTCGGCGGCCGCGTGGAACGGCTGTCGGCCGAGTTTCTGGAAGCGCCGGTAAAGATTGAAGTAACTCCGCAAGCGTCGACGGCCGACATGGTCGATCAGGTGATTTATGACGTACCCAACTTCCGTACGAAAGTCAATCTGCTTGAGCATCTGCTGACGCAGGACGGTTTTCAGCGCGTCATTGTTTTTTCCCGGACTAAAACCTCAGCCGAAAACATTTACAAATTCCTGACTCGTAAAGTATTCGAACCCGATCAGGTGCGGGTGATTCACGCCAACAAAGGGCAGAATACGCGTATCAACTCGATGGAAGCCTTCAAAGAGGGCAACGTTCGGGTGCTGGTAGCCACCGACGTTGCCGCGCGGGGTATTGACGTAGCCGAAGTTAGCCACGTTATTAACTTCGACGTGCCACTGATTTACGAAGACTACGTACACCGGATTGGCCGGACCGGCCGGGCAAACCGAACCGGGCAGGCCATCACATTTGTCACGCTGTCGGAGAATTACCACGTTGAAAAAATCGAGCGGATCATCCGAATGACCGTACCGCGTCGGCCCATGCCTGCAGAAGTGGAAGTCACTGAAACGCCGTTCGACGAACAGCAGGCTATGCTCCGGGAAGTCGACGAACAGCGCCGGAAGGAAGACCCGAACTTTATGGGGGCTTTCCACGACAAGAAATTTAAAAACACGGCAGCGGGCCGGGTCACACAGCTGGCCAAAGTAAAAGCCGCTAAAAGCGCAGCCAGTAGACCCAGAAGCGCCCGTCCCGGTGGACCACGATCAGCTGGTCCTAAACGGAACAGTTCGCGGGGTGGTAAACGTTAGGATAGCGACTAAAAACCGGCTATACTTATACCCCGTTCGCTGTAACGATCGGCTCGACTGTCTGGTCTGCCGATCGCTGTAGTAGAATTACCACCGTAGCCGCCGAGTCTAATCATAAACCGAATGTACTAACCAGTACACGAGTATCGTTCTAACCAGACAATCCGCTGCTTGACTGTCCGTATGAATGTTCGTAGGAATCGGGGACACTGGAGTCTGATCTTGGCACTGCTGCCGTTAGTGGCCGCAGCCCAGCCACGACAGTTGATGTCGTCGGCCCGCCCGGTCACAGCCCACGTTGCCAGCCATACAATCACGACATCAGATAACACCCGCTCGGAATCGATCGATATCGAGACGCTCAGCATTATGCCTTTGTTTGGCGAGCGTCCTAAAACGGCCGAGCAGATCGACCGTGAAATTCATTTTCTGAACGATTGCGATCAAAACTTCACCAGCCGTACTGAAGCCAGCGAATTTTTTGCGGCTCGTGGCTGGGATTATGTCTCCGACGGGCAGCTCGACACGGCGGCTCACCGCTTCAATCTGGCGTGGCTCCTCAACGACCGTAATGCCGATGCGTATTGGGGGCTGGGTGTCGTGTCTTACCAGAAAGAGAACCTGCCCGAAGCCGCTCGTTTGCTGCGGAAAGGAATTGATGTAGTCGGTACAAACGTTGAGTTGATGGGTGACCTGGCAACGGTGGAAATCAAGCAGTTCCAGAAAGATCATCACCGCCCCACGCTCGACGACGCCGAGCAGCAGCTTCAGCATATCGTCACGCAGGACCCAGCTCACGCGGCTTCCTACCAGAAACTATCGCTGATCAGTTACCTAAAAGCCGATTACGACAAGGCCTGGGATTATTTCCATCAGGCACGTCAGCTCGATATGTCGGTGCTCGACCTAAGCTTCCTGAGCGATCTAATCGCCAAGCGTCCTGATCCCAAAGGTGTATTCAAGTAGTCAGTTTACGATTTACAGTGGTGTCAGGTCTGGATCGCCAGCCCGGCCATAAAAAAGCACCGGGTTGAAGCCCGGTGCCAATGCACGTTTCAATTGCGCTGGGTTTCGATCCGGCGCTTTGTATATCGGCTAATTGCTGGCTTCTTCCTCTTCGACGATTTTCTCCTTACCGCGTTCGTAGGTGGCCTTTCCCTTTTCGTCCCATTCCGAGACAACGTAGGGCTCAAAGTTCGTATCCCACTGATCGGCGCCGTATTGCATCACCTTCTTGCGCATCCGGCGACCGCTGGGACTGATCGGATAAAACTCCGTCCATCGACCAATCTTGATACCGTTATCGTATTTGCCTTCTTCCGCGAGCAGTCCGTTTTCGTAAAAAGCCATGTACGTACCTTTTACCTTACCATATTCCATCGGTACGATCTCCCGAATTTTGGTACGTGTCGAATCGTAGAACGACACGATCGATCCATCCGGAACACCCCGTCGCCAATGCGTTTTATCGACCAGCATGAAGTGCGAATCGTAGCGTTCCCAACGCCCGTCTTTCATTCCGGCATAGTAATTTCCCTCTTCGATCAGATCGCCATTCTGGAAACGCTTGTAGGGACCGTGCAGCAGTAAGCCGCTCCCTTCATCTTTCACCACCGCGCTCGACACACGACCCGTCCGCTGGTAGTAGCGGTACACGTCGCGAACGAAGGTCGCTGGTTTGGCGGCATTGTTGTCTTTGAGCACATGAAACTCCTCGACAATGGTCCGGTCGCCACTACCGATCTTCGTGTAAGCCTTAATCATCGATAAGCCTTCGTACTCGGTTTTCGACAGTTTGGCCTTCGACTTCCGGCTCTCCTTTATTTTTTTAAGCTGTTTCAGTTTCAGGCCTAAATCGGCCACACTGGCCACGTACGCATCTTTCTGCTCTTTCAGCGACGACATGCTGGGCAACCCCAGCGTAGTCAGCGACGCAGGCATAGATGTTGTACCAGACGACTCCAGTACGGGTTTTGTGGCCGTGGTCAGCGAAGCGGGTTCGGTCGTCTGCGCCTTACCCGTTAACGTAAATCCTAGTAAAACGCCGACCAGTAAGTAGTTATGTGCCAATGAGGTCATGGTTACAGCGGCAATTGGTGCAGTAAGTTTATTAATTTTGCAACGCTCCCCGGAGTACGATTATTTTGTTCAACCGCCTTGCCGACGGATTCGGTATAGATAAGAATACAACTGTTGTGGAAAAACAAGCGCGCATCTACGTTGCCGGTCATCGGGGTATGGTTGGTTCGGCCATCGTTCGTAAGCTGGAAGCCGACGGCCACGAAATTATCATTACCCGTACGTCGTCAGAACTGGACCTTCGAAATCAGGAAGCCGTTGCTTCGTTTTTCGAAACCGAACGCCCTGACTATGTTTTCCTGGCAGCCGCTAAAGTAGGTGGCATCCTGGCCAATAACATCTATCGTGCCGAGTTTTTGTACGATAACTTGATGATCGAAGCGAACATTATTCATAGTGCCTATAAATCGGGCGTTACGAAACTGCTGTTCCTCGGTTCGTCGTGCATTTATCCAAAGATGGCCGAGCAGCCGCTCAAAGAAGAATACCTGCTCAGCGGTTTCCTGGAGCCGACCAACGAGCCGTACGCGATCGCCAAGATTGCGGGCATCAAACTTTGCGAGGCCTATCGGAGTCAGTACGGGGCTAATTTCATTTCAGCCATGCCGACAAACCTGTATGGCCCTAACGATAATTACAACCTGCAAGGTTCGCACGTACTGCCAGCGCTGATCCGTAAATTTCACGAAGCGAAGATCAATGATCAGCCAACCGTTGAGGTGTGGGGCACGGGCTCACCCCGGCGCGAATTTCTGCACGCCGACGATCTGGCCGACGCCTGCGTCTACCTGATGAATTCGTACGACGGCGAGCAGTTTGTCAATATCGGTACGGGCGAAGACGTCACAATCCGCGAGCTGGCCGAAATGGTACAGAAAGCGGTCGGCTACGAAGGCGAACTGCGCTGGGATAGCAGCAAGCCCGACGGTACACCCCGTAAACTGATGGACGTCTCGCGCCTGCACGCAATGGGTTGGAAACACACCACCGACCTCAGCGACGGTATCGAACGCACCTATCAGGATTTCCTTGCCAACGAAGTACTGTACGTAGAATAGCGTAACGCTTACTGTTTTACAAACCAGCAATGCAAGCCGGGCCTGCGCCAACTGGATGGACTATCCGTTCGGCGCAGGCCCGGCTTGTGTATTTGTGATAAACCTAGTTTCGAGGGAATGGCACCGAAATCGTGTCCGTTTCGATCGTGTTGGAAACGTTCAGCGTGCGGTCGCGAATCTGAATCTGAAACTTGACCGGATAAAGCTGGTAGCTGGTACCGTACTGGAAAATCGTGCTGAAATCCAACGTTCCTTCGATAGGGCCCTTCGGCTTGTTCGGCGTCAGATCAGGGAAGTACAGTGTGGTATTAACCGGAATAATTACTTCCTGATACTGCCCCCGCACAAGCCGAAACGTACGAATCCGATAGTTACCCCAACCGCCGTTACTGGCGTACAGTGCCGAGTCGGCTCGGGATACCGGCAG
>JAKONH010000441.1 GCA_022702045.1 Spirosomataceae bacterium | reverse complement strand
ATCTTCTACAAATCCCGCCAGATCGGTATGGGCTACCGGCCGTTTCAGATGTATAAGTTCCGGCCCATGCGCACCGGGGCTGACGCCATGATTCAGAGTATGGCGTCGCAGAACATGTACAACAAGCCCAAACCGGTGGAGTCGACTAGTGGCCAACTGTGTGGTAGCTGCATGCAACAAGGAAGTTCGTGCCAGAAACCGTTATTTCAGGATGGTCGGCAGGTCTGCGAACGCCAGTTCCTCGACGAACAGCGTGATCAGGCTACGTTCATGAAGTTTCAGTCCGATCCGCGCGTAACCCGGCTGGGTAAGTTTCTCCGAAACGCCAGTATCGACGAACTCCCCCAACTGCTGAACATCCTGAAGGGTGATATGTCGTTTGTGGGTAACCGGCCACTTCCGCCCTATGAAGCGGAAAAGCTGACCCAGACAGACCGGGCTCAACGATTTGCCGCCCCCGCCGGCCTGACCGGTCTCTGGCAGGTAACCAAACGGGGCCGGTCCGGGGTGTCTGACCAGGAGCGTATGGATCTCGACGCCGAATATGCGCGGACCTACTCCCTGAAGACAGACCTGATTATTCTGATTCGTACATCATGGGCCCTCTTTCAGAAAGAGAATGTATGAGGAACGACTACCCACTCGTATCGATCATTACGCTCAATTACAACCAGTTGGCAATAACCTGCGAACTCCTGCAGTCGATTCAGACGCTGACCTACCTCAACATCGAGGTACTGGTTGCGGACAACGACTCACCCGTTGACCCGACCGCGGGAATTCAGGCACTGGGTTATCCGAATACCCGTGTGATTCGCACTGGCGCGAATCTGGGGTTTGCCGGCGGTAACAATGTAGCTATCCGGCAGGCTCGTGGGGCCTATCTGTTGCTACTTAACAACGATACCGAAGTAACGCCTGATTTGATCGAACGATTACTGGAACCCTTTGCCACCGACGACTCCATCGGTGTCACTGCGCCCAAAATTCGATACCATCAATCACCGGATACGATTCAGTACGCGGGCTATACACCCATGAACCAATACACCGGGCAGGCCTGGTCTATTGGTACGAACCAGATCGACAAGGGCCAATTTGACCAGGGTGGCCTAACGCCCTTTGCCCACGGTGCGGCTATGATGGTCCGACGCGACGTTGTCGAACGGGTGGGCTTGATGTTCGACGAGTATTTTCTGTATTACGAAGAACTCGACTGGTGCTGGCAGATCCGCCGGGCGGGCTACGGCATTTACTACCAGCCCTCGGCGTTGGTCTACCACAAAGAATCGGTGACGGTGGGTAAAAGCAGTCCCCTCAAGGTCTATTACCAGACGCGTAACCGCATTCTGTTCATTCGCCGAAACATGTCTCGCCGGGTGCAGGCCATATTCTTCCTGTACTACGCGCTACTCGCGTTTCCCAAAAATCTGCTTGGCTACGCGCTTACCGGGCAGCGCGACCGATTTCGGGCGTTCTGGCGAGGCACGGTCTGGCATTTGTCGCATACCGTACCCCGCCCGGCTCTACCCGCTACTCAGCTCACCCCTATTTTTCAGTACGATCATGCGCATTGGCATTGAAGCACAGCGCCTGTTACGGCCACACAAGCATGGTATGGATTTCGTAGCGCTGGAACTGATTCACGCGTTACAGGACATCGATACGGAGAACGAGTATTTCATCTTCGTCCGGCCCGACACCGACGAGCAGTGCCTGAAGCTGCGCGGCCGGTTTACGCTGGTCAAACTGCCGGGATTCAATTACATTCACTGGGAGCAGGTGGCCCTGCCCCTCGCCATTCGCCAGTATAAACTCGACGTACTGCACTGTACGGCAAACACGGCTCCATTGATTGCGGGGACGCCCATCATCCTGACCCTGCACGACACGCTGTTTATGAAGCGCAAAAGCGAGATAAACACGGCGACGGCGTATCAGCGACTCGGCAACGTATATCGTACGTTCCTGATCCCCTGGCTAGTGCATCGTTGCCAGCCGATCGTCACGGTGTCGCATTTCGCCAGCGACCAGATCAAAGAGGAACTGGACTTACCACAGGCCCGGATTACGGTGCTCCACAATGGCGTTAGCAACAAGTTCTTCGCGCCGGTTTCCGACGATCAGCAGATTCAGGTCCGGCTGCGCTACCAGCTTCCAACGCGTTATTTTCTCTTTCTGGGCAGCGCCGATCCACGGAAGAATATGATCAACGTGCTGCGGGCTTACCTTGCCTACCGTACTACCGACCCGACAATCCCGCTGGTTATCAGCGGTAAATTTCCCGACTTTCTCCGGCAACACTTTACCGCCAGCGAATGCAGTCAGATACAGGCCTACTGCCGTTTCATCGGCTACATTCACGATAGCGATCTGCCCAGCCTGTACGCCATGGCTGAACTGTTTTTATTCCCGTCGATCAGCGAGGGTTTTGGTCTGCCCATTCTCGAAGCCATGGCCAGTGGGACGCCTGTTATTACGGGTAATCGTACGGCGATGCCGGAAGTAGCGGGATCAGCCGCGCTGTTAGTCGACCCGTTCCAGCCGCAGGCTATCATCGATGCCATGCAGCAGTTCATGAACGACTCGTCGCTACGGCAGTTGCTCATTCGGCGTGGTCAGGCACGGGCTACCCGTTTCTCGTGGTCGGAAGCTGCCCAGCGCCTACTAACGATCTACAAACGCTTCGACCCAGCCCAGACACAACCCGCCCCTCACGCCCAGCCAACACCGTTTATCTAGGCAGGCACCAGACCTAAAAGGTTTTCGCTCTAACTACATCAAACAACATAATATACTGACTAGCAATAGCTTTTCCTGTCATAGCTCCGGTCTCTCGGCCCGACACCAGGAGGCCGGAGCTATGACAGGAAAAGCTGTATGAGGGCAGGACTAGCGAAAGTCCCGCCCGTTTTGGGCTTACGGTTTGCTGACCGGATCAGCGCCGTGGGGGGTGTGCAAAAACTGATTGCGGGCCGTTTTCATGCGGTAGATCGACTTGATGAACCGTCCAAACAGCAGGGGAAGTTTGAGCAATTCAGCCGGACCGATCTTACGCGTCAGAGCCGCAGGGGCTGACAGGTAGAAGGTCAGCAGTAGCAGTGCCAGTTGCAGAGCCGCGCCGATCAGCAGGATTGAACTACCGAACAGCAGCCCGGCGACGATACCGATAGCCAGCGTACCCATCAGTAGGATACGGGGCGGCAGTACGGTTTGAAACACTTTGTCGGCGTAGTCGATGTTGCCATTGAACAAGGCTTTCAAACCCGGTCCGGCGTTTAGTTGCAGGTACTTGAACTGAGCCGCAATCCAGCGGGTACGCTGCCGCTCAAACACCGCTTCACTCTGTACTTTTTCATCGTAGACCAGCGCATCGGGGAGGTAGCCGAAGCCAACCCCACGGCTCAGCAACCGCATCTCGATCTCCTTATCGAAACCACCGACGGCCTGCACCGATGGCATCAGCTCTTTCAGCAGCCTGTAGTCGAACGCCATACCGGAGCCGATCAAAGCCGCCGACAGCCCGACCGCCCGGTGCCCCTGCCGGAAAATATGGTTGTTGATTTCTTCGCTGATCGCGTCCAGCACAGCTACGCTGGTATTGGTGTTTTTAGCAACCCGGTGTCCCTGCACCACGTTCCAACCCTGCCCGAATGCCGCGTCGACCTGCCCGAGAAAGTCAGGCGCCATCAGGTTGTCGGCATCCAGAATCACCGCCACGTCATACCGCTCCGGCAGCTGTTGCAGTGCTACGTTAAGCGCTTTGGCTTTGGTCGACTGCGCAAACGACACCTCGACAACCTGAATGGGCAATGTCCGTAAGGTATCGAGCGTGCTTTGCTGCAACGAATCGGCAATGACGACGACGTCGAACGACCCGGCCGGGTATGTTTGGCTCAGCCCCTGCCGGGCCGACTCTAAAATGACACCGTCTTCGCGATAAGCGGGAATCAGTACAGCCATCCGCCGTAGGGCCTCACCAACGGGTTTGCGAACGGCGGGCAGCGAACGAAGCCGACCGGCCAGCGCGAAGAAAAAGAGGTAGATTGTTACCAGTCCGGTATAGCTTAGCAGCAGAACGACGAACAGATCAAGTATAAACATAGCCTAGCGGAATTAAGCGGAATAGATTGGTTTGAGAACAGGCCTGCTTTTAGTCTCGGCAACCGGTGGTGAATCGAACCGGCCGCAGGTGCAGAACAGGGCAATACTGACATAGAGGACCGTGTTGGAAGGCGACTGGCCAAATACCTGATTACCGTAGCTGGCGGCAGCTACACCGACAAAGCCGCAAAACAAACCCGTCATGGTCGACTTGAGAGCCGGGTCGCGCAGGCGGGCCACCTGAATAAAGCCGATGATACCCATGATTACCAGCGTCAGCAAGTGTATACTCAGCCCCACCACACCCGACTCTACCCATATTTTCACGTACCAGCTGTCGAGGGCCGTTTCGGCCAGAAACGTACCGGGCGAGAAGCGTCGCCCCCAGTCGCCCCCGGAGCCGATGCCGCCCCCGAGCGGGCGGGTTTTGAGGTAGGCAGCTAGCTTCTGCTGGTTTTCCAGCCGCACCTGCAATGACGGGTCGTTGGGATCGAGCGCCGACCGGATGCGCTGCACCTGGTAGTTGCCCTGCCCGACGGTGGTGTATTTCAAGATACCGAAAGCGCCCCCGCCGATGACGATGCCGATGGTCAGGATCAAGACGTTTTTTTTGAGGAACAGGTAAATAATGATGCCCATGGCCAGTACGAATAGCGGCCCCCGACTACCGGCAATGGCAAAGCCCCAGAAGTAAAACACACCTAGTCCGGCGTAGATCAGTTTTCGGGTGAGCTTTGGTTCTTCCAGCGCCTTGAGAATCGCGAAGAGGGAGACGTGGGCCATAGCCGCGCCAAACTGACCGGCATCGGAATAAAACGAAAAGCTACGAAGGTGGCCAAACAGCACATGCGTCTTCTTCGCCCCGCTTTCGAGCCACATAATCTCGCCGTGCACCAACCCGACATACTGCTGTTTGAAGCCCCACAGCGCGGCTACGATCGACCAGCCTAGCCATACCCGCACGAACCGGTCGATCTGCGAACGCTCGTTGACCAGCTTCAGCACAATGACGACGACCTGTATCCAGTAGAGCGACACCCCCCGGACGGCGTAGAACCAGGCTTCGCGGCTCCGGGTTTCGGGGTTCAGCAGTTCGAGCATCGTGTACAGGAACCAGGCCAGCACGAGGTAGAAAACAGCGGTGTTGACGCTACTCGACGGCCGGTTGTCGGCCCGATCGGTTGATAGCCACATACCCAGCAGCGTTAGCAGCAGCAGTCCGTCGATCGCCAGGCCAAACGGGGCTTCCGTTTCGAGCAGTCGCCCTAGTCCGTTGATGAAAAAACTGCAATGGATATAGGTCCACATACCAATGACGGGCCGCATGATGCAAAACAGCACGTAGGCGATGGCCGGCGGCAGGGCAATCAGCGCGCCCGCCACCGGAACCCCGCCCTTGTTGATGGCGATTCCCAGCCCGATGGCGGCACCGATAGCCACCAATCCACCCAGGGTGTTGCCAAGCCATGTGGGCTGCGTCAGTGATCTAGTGAACCCCGGCATGGTGCATCTTTTTTGACAAATCCCGTACCTGTTTCCCGCCCGCCACAATCGCCTTTTTCACCGATACCGGGGCATGCGCCTGCAGGAGCCGGAAGCCCAGCAGCAGCCCGGCCAGAAACGTAGCCACCGACGCGACCGCCACGCCCAGCACCGATTTAAAGAGCAGGATAGCCAGTAAATCGCCCAGCAGGTTGACGACCAGCATGCAGCTCACTTTCAGCAGGTTCTGATTGGGTTTATCGACAATATCAAGACCGATACCGGAGTAGCGTTCGAGGGGTAGAAACAGCGCATAGAGCATGAAACAGCGCAGGATAGCCGCACTGTCGTCGTAGTTGCCCCCGCCCAGCAGGGCAACCAGCGGTCCGGCGGCTATGATGCCCCCCACCGCCAGCGGCAGTACCAGTAGCCAGAGCCGCCCGGCCTGCTGATTGAAATAAGCAGCCCAGGCCGCCACCGGTCGTTGGCCGTACTGTTTGGCCAGCAGGGGCATGTCGGTGATAACGATACTACGGATCGGCATTTCGATCAGCTCGATCAGCCGTTGCGGCAGGGTGTAAACGACTACGGCTTCCGGTCCGATCAACGAACCGATCAGGAGCCGGTCGGAACTACGCAACAGGTTCGATACCAGCAGTGTACCCATACTGTACCGGCCGAAACCAAGCAGTGCCTGCCGTTCATGCGCCGTACCGCTCCGCCCCGCCCCCAGCTGCGCCCAGCCGTTGACGATAACGAGACCGCCGATCAGCACGTGCGCCAGCGTATAAGCCGCGAACAGATAGGTACTATCGAGTCGGTGCAGCCAATGCCCCAGGCCGATACCGATCAGGAACAGTACCTGTACACTAATGCGGATGATCTGCATAGCTTTGAAGCGTGCCCGAGCCTGCAACAGCCAGCCACTCAGGTCGACCGGTAGCGACACCAGCCCCAGCAGAGTAATCCAGCCCGCCAGCAGCGGCCAGTCCTGACCATAGCCCAGCCAGTAGCCAATCGCTGCGCCCGCCAGTAGCAACATACTCAGGCCAGCCAGCAAACCAACCGATAACTGCCAGGCGGCTCCCGACCAGCGACGGATCTGCTGCGGGTCCTGTTCGGCCGCCAGATTACGAATCAGCGCATTGAGAATCAGCCCAGAACGCAGTGTGTCGGTTAGTGCGTATACGGTTAGAAATAGCAGCCATTTCCCCAGTTCGTCGCGCGGACACAGGCGGGCCAGCAGGGCCAGCGTCGCCAGGCCCAGTAGCGCCGATAGCCCATTGCCCAGTAGCGACACGAAGGCATTGGTCCGGATCAGTTGTCGACCAGCAGTCTGTAGCGTTTTTATCGTCATGAAACGGGTGTCGGGCTAAGTGGGGCGGTAGGCGTTTTGGTCGGCGTTTTCTTCGCCTTTTTTCGGTGTTTTCCTTTGAGCGGCCCGGTCAGTGGTTCCAGCAGATCCGGCTCGATCTGATCGACGACCATCATCACGTTGGCGCGACTGGCCCGCTGGTAAAAACTGACCAGTTCACTATCCGTCCGCGCCCAGTCGCTGGCCGCGTTGACAATCAGTAGCGACAGACTGGCCTGCGCGACAAGGGCCGCCGGGATTGCGCTCTCGCGCAGGGCGGGTAATTCCAGAAAAACGTATGACAGCGAGGCCCCATTGAATCCGGCCCTGCTAACCAGTTCGCCGATATGCCGCGTGTCGGAGAAGCGCGGACCGGGGTGATAGGTACGCCAGCTTTCTTCGTGGTCGGGCCGGGCGTCGGTCATGACGGTTTCACACGGGTATAGGTAGGCGACAGCATGGCCAGCCTGGGTTAATAGGTCGGCCAGATAGGTACCCACCCACGACGGCTGCTCGGACGGGCGGGTGCTGAATAGAATGATCAGGTGGTAATTATTGACCGGTCGGGCCGCGTCGGGGCGGGCCGCCATCGTTTCGATCATCAGCACGCTCCGTAGCTGCTCCAACATGTCGTGCCGCACATTTAGCAGTATGCCACTCGTTGTTTTCTTGGCGATGAGCGGAAACGCGGCCGCCAGTGGCAGGCCAATCCGTTTTTCAGCCTGATCGGAGGTGCGGATACTTCCGTTAAGCAGCTCGCGAACCAGGAAGAAGGTGAACATGACCACAAAGCCAGCCAGGAAAGCGGCTATGACCAACACGGCCCGTTTCGACGGCTCGGGCGAAAGCGGGAATTTGGGCGGGTCGAGTACCGACAGCGGACCGCTCATCTGCAGGTTCTTCTGCCGCAGCCGGGCCAGATTCAACCCGTGCAGGACAGACAGGTATTCTTTTTCGGCCACGCCCACTTCCCGCTCCATCCGGTTCAGCGTCGAGCCCAGGGGCGCAAACTCGGTGTAGATTGCGTCGTATTCGCGAAGCCGGTTGCGCATAACAGTGATCCGGGCACCTGATTCTTCAGATTCGATCAACTTATTCAGCCAGTCGTCGAGCAGGTTGCTTTGGGGTAAGCCTTCCTGCGAGTTGTTGAGACTATAGTAGGTATGAGCCACCTGCCGCAGTTCGTCCGACAGACGGGTAAAATTGTTCTGTAAAGGGTCAATCACCGACGCGGGTTGCCCGGTGGCCATGGCATTGGCCAGTTGCAGCTGCGCTTTCCCCAGCTCCGTACGCCGGGCCAGAATGTCTTCATTCGTCGTCACGACAGACATCCGGTTCGACAGCCGCTTTTCGATGGCACCGATGGCCGCTTTGGCCGCCTTATACCGCATCACTTCGCGGTTGTAATCGGTGGTCATGTCTTCCTTTGACTCGGCCACGAACTTCGACTGCTCACCGTAATTGATAATCTTGTGATCGACGCCAAAGTCGCGCAGGGTATTTTCGGCCCCCTGCAGGCTACGGTACGACTGCTGCACCTGATTCTCAAAATAGTGCACGACATTGTTTGTCTCCGACGATTTCATCGACGTGTACCGCTCCCGAAACACATCGATCAGATCACTGAGCGTGTGCTGACAAACGGCGGGGTCATCGGCTTTAAACGACAGTTCCAGCATGTCGCTGGTGTTTTTACGGGCAACCGTTAAGCGACCGGTGATTCCTTCGATTGCGTAATTCGATTTCGAGTCGTACAGGATTTTTTTAAGCAGGTTGTTTTCCGGCCGGTGCGCCAGTTGCTTGAGTCGTTCGTAGGTTGCCGACTCATTCCCCTTCACTACCAACTGTCGCCGGTTTTTGGCGTCGATCAATTCGTTTAGTTTGGCCAGCCCTTTCGGACCAAGAATATAGGGGTTGGGTTTGGTCAATTGCAGGTGACTGGCCAGCAGGTGCAACGCAACGTCCTCAACCGTTTCGCTCGACTTGATCGTCGTAATCAGGTTATCGAACGCATTGTTGATGGCGTAATAATCGACACGGGAATCTTCGCTGCTGGTAATCGAATAGCCTGACGCCAGCCCTGTATAAATCGTGGCATCGGTTACGTACTCACGCTGCATATCCCGGCTCGTATACACAACCGTTCCGGCCGTTGCAATTGGAAAGAGCAACAACCAGAACCACTTTTTCCGAAATACACGACTGATTAACAGTAATTTCATACATCACTCATCGACTGGCCAGCAACGAGGCAAGGGGTACGCCCGTTAGTGCGACCATATCGTACAGATAAGTTAAAAAATCGCCCCGCTCCTTCTCGACGTTCGATTGGGCGATGGCTAATACGTTGCTGACGCTGGCAAACGCCACCGACGTAATCTTGCCCTGCTGCATTTCGACTTCAGCAATTCGATAAGCAATCAGGGCTGTCTGCGCATCCCGAATCCGAATGCCCAGCAGCCGGTGCGCCGTCATCGTAGCCTGATACGAGCGGTTCAGATCGCGTTGCAGTTCGACCCGGATCAGGTCCCGGCGGGCGTTGGCAGCTTTCAGCTCCGACCGCATCTGACTGAGCCTATGCCGCCGTCCCACCACTTCCGACAGCGCCAGCTGGATATTCACGCCATACCGATGGCCATTAGCCAACTGGATAAAATCGCTGGAAACCGAACCCGTGTTGAGGTAGGCCTGATTGCCCGACGCGTAGGTGAAAAATGGACTGACGCCCTGAAGAATCAGCACTTTGGTCACCTGTAGGTTAGCGACCTTACCATCGACCATGGCGTCTTCGAACCGCACGGCCGGCGAATGCTCCAGCGCCAGTTGGTAGATTCGGTCGAACGGCAGCATCTGCTCCGCCAGCGATTTGCTTACGTCGAGCAGCGCTGTATCCGACTGACTGGTTACCGGCTTTACTGGTACTCGCCGTTCGACTGGTGTCGTTGAGAATCGCTGCGCCCGAAGTAGGTTTGCGTTGCCAGCAAGCAGCAGCACTAGACAAAACACAAATGGCCGGTAGCGAGCAGTAAGAAAAAAGGATAACATAGCCCGAACAGGTTAGTACTCTATATTTTTTGTATGCAATTTGTTTACCAAATTTCCATTTGGCATACTTATAGCAATAATTAAGTATCACTTTTGTCTACCGTCCTTTTCATGGACTACGTAATCGTTGGCATTCAGCCCTGGAACTTGCCGCTGGGTGGGAACTGCAAAGACATGGCGCAGGAACTGTCCCGGACGCACCGGGTTCTGTACGTGAATCCGGCTGTCGACTGGCTGACGGCGTTGCGCCAGCCCAGCCAACCGAGCGTTTCGACTAGTCCGCTGGTGCAGGTTAGCGCTTCTTGCTGGGTGCTGACACCTAATCAGCACAGTTGCCCCGCTAACTGGCTGCCGGATGGCTGGCTGTTCGACCGCGTCAACCGCTGGAACAACCGTCGCTTTGCCCGTATCATACAATGGGCTATCGATCAGTTAGGATTCTCAGCCATTACATTGTTCAACGACAGCGACATGGTACGTAGCTTTTACCTGCCCGACCTGCTGAAGCCCCGTCAGTTTATTTATTATACCCGCGATAATTTGCTGGCTATCGGTTTCTGGCAGCGGCATGGCAACCGACTGGAGCCGGCGCTGATGCGAAAAGCGACACTCGTAGCCGCCAACTCCGCTTATCTCGCCCGGCTGGCCCGACAGCACAATCCGCAAACGGTCGACATTGGGCAGGGGTGTGACCTCCAGCAGTTCGACCCGGCGGTACCGCACGCCCTACCCGACGATCTCGCCCAAATTCCGTACCCACGCATCGGCTATCTGGGGGCTCTTAACGCTGGCCGACTAACGATCGACTGGCTATTGCTAACGGCCCGCTCCCGGCCCGACTGGCAGCTGGTATTAATCGGCCCCGAAGACGATGCCTTCCGGCAGAGCGCCTTACACGAACTGCCCAACGTTCATTTTCTGGGAGCCAAGCCAGTGACGCAGCTCCCGGCTTACCTGGCCCACCTCAACGTAGCCATCAATCCGCAGCAGCTCAACGAATTGACCATTGGTAATTACCCCCGAAAAATTGACGAGTATCTGGCGATGGGCAAGCCGGTGGTGGCGCTGAAAACGGAGACGATGAGCCTGTTTGCCGATTACGTGCGACTGGCGACTACCGGCCCTGAGTTCATCCATCACCTCAGGGATATCCTCGACGGGCAGTTACCGGCCTCACCCGATGCCAGTATCGCCTTTGCCCGACAGCATACCTGGGCTCACTCGGTAGGTATGCTGGTACAGGCGCAACACAATTTTGCTACCACTCAACCCGCCCCCGTCGGCGACCTGCGCAATGAACCTGTCTGAATCGATCAAAAGCAACGCCCAGCTGAAAAAGCTGATTCACTACCTGCTGATTCCAAGCGGGCAGGCCCGCCCGCGCTGGTGGGTCAGTGTATTTGTCAACCCCTGGGTGCATCAACGCGGCAAAGGCGCGCAGGTGTGCCGCACCGCCCGCATGGATGTGCTTCCCTTTCAACCGTTCGAGTTGGGTAGTCAATCGACCGTTGAGGATTACTGCGTTGTCAACAACGGCGTCGGTCCCGTACGGATCGGCGACCACAGTCGGGTCGGTATAGGTAGCGTCGTTATCGGACCGGTTACCATCGGCAATCAAGTAATTATCGCGCAACACGTCGTCATCTCGGGTCTGAACCACGGGTACGAAAATGTACAGGTGCCAATTCGGCAGCAGCCCGTTACCAGCCGCCCCGTCGTCATCGACGATGAATGCTGGATCGGCGCCAATGCCGTCATCACGGCGGGGGTTCGTATTGGCAAGCACGCGGTCGTGGCGGCTGGTAGTGTCGTCACCAAAGATGTACCGGCCTACAGCGTCGTTGCCGGAAATCCCGCCCGACTGCTTAAAGCGTACGACGAAGCCAGCGGTCAATGGTT
>JAKONH010000527.1 GCA_022702045.1 Spirosomataceae bacterium | reverse complement strand
TGTTCAGAATAATGTCGTGAACGATCTCGTCGGGCGCATCGAACCCAAACGGAGCCGGGTTACCGATGTTCAGGCTGATAATTTTGTACCCCTGACTTTCCAGTTCGAGGGCTTTTTCGTAGACCGGACCACGGATGTCGTATTTCAGATGCGTCAGTCGTTCACTCTTGCGTATTTCCCGGTCGGTGCGTTCCATGCCGCAAAACTACGGAAAGCCTTACTTAAACACCAGCGGCCGACCTTCCTGCGGCACGATGAACCGATTCGCCGGAATGTTGCGATGCTGTAATGCCTGCTTCAGATCGGTCGCCGGTTCGTACAAGCCATCGTCGCCTTGCTGAAACGTACCGAAGTGAATACCGACGGCTTGCGGGGTTTTCAGGTCGAGCATCGTTTGTACGGCACCGGCAGGCGACATGTGGACCGGGGCCATGAACCACTCTGGCCGGTATGAACCGATGGGCAGTAACGCCAGCTTGATCGTACCCGCTGGGCCGACCTGCTCACCAATTCGCCTGTAGTGAGATCCGTAGCCGCTATCGCCACAGAAGAAGGTAGTACCAAACGATGTATGAAGCAGGTAGCCGGCCCAGAGCGTCCGGTCGCGGTCGAACAGGCCCCGGTTGCTAAAGTGCTGGGCCTGCGTACAGGTCAACGACAACTTATCGTTAACACGTAGCGTGTCGTTCCAGTCGAGTTCCTTGCTGACGCGACCACCTGCACCTTTCGGGAGATAGGATACCCCCAACGGCGTAACGAACAGCGGATTATGCGCTTTTACCAACTGCTTGATCGTCGGTAAGTCGAGGTGGTCGTAGTGACAATGGCTGAGCAGGACAACGTCGATCGGCGGCAGCTCCTCAAAACGCAGCCCCGCCGGACGCTTGCGTTTGATGCCCAGCCAGGATGTTGGCCCCACACGCTCCGACCAGACGGGATCAGTCAGGATGTTCAACCCATTGGTTTGAATCAGAAACGTAGAGTGGTTGACGAACGTCAGTACTAAACTGTCACCTTCGACGCGGGTTTTGGGCTTACTGCCCACGTAAGCGTCGGGCTGTTCGGGCCACGGTCCTTTGTCGCGGTGTAGTAACCATTCCAGTACACCCCCCGTCGACCGCTCTGCCTGACCGGGATTGACAAATTTTTTGCCATTGAAATGATCTGTTTTGGGACCTCTGTAACGAGGAGCACAACCCGGAAGTTGAACGAGCGTAAGGCAGGCAAAAACCAGTAAAAGGCTGCGGGACATAGGTGTATCGTGACCGAACAAGGAATGAGGTTATTATTGCAACTACGGATTAGTAATCATGGTTCGGCCGGGTACCGCTTGTCACGATGCATCCGGGGTGGGTAGGTTGTCCAGATCCTGTAAGTCCTGTGGCCGCGCAAGCGCCTGCTTGTTCCGGATTAGATCGGGCAGGCTAATAACATTGGTAGCGATACCGTTGATTGGCAGAATGACCCGATTTGTGTAACACTCATCGAATGTTATACCGAGCGTGACGGTCATTATGTCGATCCATTCGTCATAACGATTAAATGAAAGGTAACTGGGGACGGCGGTGAAATCAGCTAACTCAAACTCGCCGTCCGTGTATCCGTAGCGGTAGAGAGCACGCAGCAACCGCTCTGCATTCGCTACGGATGGTCTGACAAAGATGTCAATGTCGCCAGTTGTGCGTAGGTAGCCATGCGCAATGACGGCATGTCCACCTAGTACGACGTATTCAACGTTTTCTTCGTTGAATAGGCTTATCAGACTTAAGTACTTGTCGTCCATCTCCGAGTGGTGGATTGGCTGGGTTAGCGTAATAAATAGCTTTCGCCCGACGAATGAGTGTCAAAGCTGCTTCGAGTCGTTCCTGCGGGGTTTTTGACCACCAGTATTCCTTATCGTACTTTGGAATATCGTCGGGATTGCTGGATTTATAAATCCTGTCCATAGTTACATAACGAATGATAAAGCTAAGTCGAGTAAAGCCAACTTATTGAAAAATCGATTGTTTGTCAAACCATCTGGTGCTACAGCTACTTATACGAGCTCGATAAATACCTATATGGAAACGAAGGAAAAGCTTAGTCCCGACGAGTTTAACAAGATCAAACGAAACATTCAGGATATCAAACTGGCACTACTGACCACGCAATTGCCTGACGGAAGCCTGCGCAGCCGCCCTATGCTGACCCGGCAGCTCGACCCCGACGGAACGATGTGGTTTTATACCCGCGAAAACTCGGATAAGGTCGCCCAGATTCGGCAGCACCCGGCCGTTGCCCTGGGATTTGCCAGTGCTGAAAAGCAGGTGACGGTCAGTACGTCGGGAACGGCAGAGGTCGTGAAGGATCAGGCGAAAGTCGACGAGTTGTGGGACGAGAACGTCCAGCAGTGGTTTCCCGAAGGCAAAGATGATCCAAACGTTGTTTTGCTTCGCATCACGACAATAGCGGGCGAATGCTGGTCTAATGACTAGTCAGCCCAGTAGCATAACAATCGCGGCTCCACCGACCATAATAAGTGCGCCGAGCAGTTTCCGTAGCACATGCTGCTCTTGAAAAAAATGGTAGCCGAGCCCCACACTGACCAGCGCTGATAACTGAAATAAGGCCAGTGCATAGCCAACGGGCATCCGTGACAAAACAAGATTACTGGTAAGCTGCGTTAGTCCAACCATAACACACAAGCTTAAGAACAAGGGTTTATGGTTGACTAACGTATCGAGCTGTGGCCGCCAGTTTCGACGCATCGTTAGAGCAATCCAGCCGAGTGTGAACAGGAAACTTAACCCGCACCAGTAAAAGAACGTGACAAATGGTGTCGAAGCGAGCATCGCTCTTTTCAGGAAAGCGCCGTCAGCCGCTGAAAAAACCAGCGCCAGCAACCGTAACCTGACTGCCGGTTGCTGCACAACAGCCCATGACATACGTTGATGTCGATTAGCCACAACCACATAACTACCCGCAATAAGCAGTACCACGCCGACAACGCCCCACCAGTTGGGAGTCTCATGCAGCATTACGATGCCTAGTAATAAGCCAACAATTGATTTGTAAGCGTTGATAGGACCTAAGATCGATAGATCGCCGACACGTAGCGCCCGTACAAGAAATACATTGCCCAAAACGGCGAACAGGCTAGTCAGGATCATGTTTAGCCAGAATGACGTTGGCAGATCGACGAACCGGAGTTGTGGCCAACCAAATAGGCAGGCTACTGTCAATACGCCAAATGTCGCGCCGGTAACAAACAGTGGGTCGACAGTGCGGTGGGTAAGCTGTTTCTGAAAGACATTAGCCAATGGATTGGCAACGATCCGAATGAGGATAGCGAGACTGGTAAGCCAAACGAACACAGGTTCCATTGACGCAACTGGGCGAGGTTTCTGTCAACAAAGTAATCAGTTTATGCCCGACATGAATGACAACAGCCAACTTCTGGCACTTGTGTCTCCACCGCGCCATGGTGGCAGACCTTCGTACGCCAGCTAGTGCAATGGGTCTGTGGAGAGACCTGGGAGTTTACGTAGTACACAGCTAACCTCATACTGTACTGAGAACTTATGTCTAGTACTGAGGTGTCTTCACAGACACAGGTATCGAAGGTAAAAACACACGATCTTTTAGCTTACCACGCCAACAAAAAAGCCCCGGTTTTTGTGAACCGGGGCTTGGTATTAATAATTCTTATCGTTGCTGAAGTCGAGATAGCGGCTATTGCCTGTACCCCGGCTTTGCTTTTCGGCACTATCACGGTTCGGACGTTCCGACTGAGCGGGTCGGCTATCTCGTCGATTGTTGCCCTGTGGTTGACCGCTGGAACGACTGTCGCGCTGGTCGTTCGATTGGCTGTTCCGGTTATCGCGTTCAGGACGACTCTGGCCTGATGGTCGATTGTTCGACTGTGGGCGTGGTGCGGCTGAGTTTTCCGACCGGCTCTCCTGACCCCGGCTCTGTTGACCATTGGGGCGGTTACCATTCCGGGACTGCTGCGGGCGCTGACCCCCGTTCCGACCACCTTGGCCCCGTTGCTGTGGCGCCTTCGGCGTAACTGTCGACGCGTCGATCTCCAATACGTAAGGATGATCACCGATCACAGGAACAGTTTTGCCAATCAACTTGTGAATGTCGCGCAGGTATTCAGTTTCTTCGGCGTCGCAGAAGGACAGCGCAATACCATCATGGCCGGCCCGTCCGGTACGACCGATGCGGTGAACATAAGTTTCGGGAATGTTCGGCAGTTCGTAGTTGATTACATGCGATAGCTCGTCGACGTCGATGCCACGTGCGGCAATATCGGTAGCAACCAACACACGGGTGTCACGGCTTTTAAAGTTCGTCAGGGCACGTTGCCGGGCGTTCTGCGACTTATTGCCGTGAATGGCTTCTGCCTGGATCCCCGCTTTAACCAGATCTTTCGCCACCCGGTCTGCTCCGTGCTTTGTCCGGGAAAACACCAGTACCGATTTAATACCCTCGTCAGCCAGAATGTGTGTCAGCAGTTTGCGCTTATCGTCCTTGCTGACAAAATACATTGCCTGCTGAATCGTGTCGGCGGTTGATGAAACGGGCGTTACCTCGACTTTCGCGGGGTTGTTCAGGATCGTGTCAGCCAGCTTGGCTACGTCAGTTGGCATGGTCGCCGAGAAAAACAGCGACTGCCGCCGTTCTGGCAGTTTGGCAATAACCCGTTTTACGTCGTGGATAAAGCCCATATCGAGCATCCGGTCAGCCTCATCGAGAACAAAATACTGAACGTCGCGCAGGTTGATGATGCCCTGATTCATCAGGTCGAGTAACCGGCCCGGCGTCGCGATTAGAATATCGATACCCGAACGCAGCGTGTTGACCTGACTGTGTTGTGAGACGCCACCGAAAATGACGGTGTGCTTCATGTTCAGATGGCGACCATACGCGGCAAAGCTCTCATCGATCTGAATCGCCAGTTCCCGCGTCGGGGTCAGTACCAGCGTTTTGATGCGCCGTGCACCATTCGGTTGTTTAGCCTTGTCGGCGGCAAGCAGTTGGAGAATGGGAATGGCAAACGCGGCCGTTTTACCGGTACCGGTTTGTGCGCAGCCGAGTAAATCCCGGCGGTCGAGCAACAGGGGAATTGCCTGCTGCTGAATGGGTGTGGGCGATGAATACCCTTCTTCGGCCAGTGCCTTCAGAATGGGATCAACTAGTGATAAGTCAGAAAAGTGCATGAAAAAATTGGACGTCGGCAGGCTTTGTGACATACCCGCTTTGGGTACTAAACATCATCGGCATCCAACGTCGGGAAGATGAATTATGAGTGTACAACCCGATAGTGGCAAAGAAAGTGCCATAATGTAACAGGGCTGATTACGTAGAGCCGCAATCCGTTGCGGCTCTACGCCGGATGGTTATGCTGACGCCTATGAGACGCGAAGGCCGGGTCGCCGGTGCGATCGCGTCTCTACTCGTAGATGCTGCCCGCTGTGGATTCGACCAGACCTTTGGGCATCAACCAGGCCATGAACTTACCCAGCTTGTTCAATACACCTGTGACCAGCTCGGCCTGACCTGACAGTGTCGCTGCGACAGCCTGCTGAGCGACTTCCGTTGGTGTCATGTTTACTTTCTCGGCCGCTTTGCGACCTTTTTCCCCGATCTGTGCCCGATCGACAAAGTTGGTGTCGGTAGCACCCGGACAAACGCAGGTAACACTAACCCCCGTCTTTTTCAGTTCCAGTCGCAAGCCACGGCTAAATTGCAGCACAAACGATTTGGAGGCTGCGTAGAGACTCAACCGGGGAATGGCCTGATAAGCGGCTGAACTACCGATATTGAGAATATACGCGCGGGATTGCTGCTTAAGTTGCGGTAAAAACAGGTATGTAAGCTCAACAAGTGCGTTCATGTTGACCTGCATCATGGCGAGGTGTTCGCTCAGTGTATGTTGCTCGAACAGGCCACTCAAGCCATATCCTGCATTATTAACCAGCACTTGGACAGGATACTGTTTTTGCCGACACCAGTTAAATACCTGCTGGGCTGCACCGGCTTCGGCCAGATCGACCGGCAGCGTGTTTGTTTTGATACCGTAAGTCGACGCCAGTTGCTGCGCTTCTTTCGTCAGCAGATCAGCCGAACGGGCTACCAGTAGCAGGTCGAACTTGCGCCGGGCCAGTTCGTTGGCAATGGCCAGACCGATTCCTTTGCTGGCACCGGTAATGAGGGCGTAGGGCATAGTTGAGTTGTATGGTTGGGGCGTTGTAGCGTTATAAAGTTGCTGACGCGTCTGACCGGTTGGTGTTGCAAGGCGTTAAAAGCAAAGAGTTGCAAGGCTGTACGTTACACCGGAGGCAACTGTACAACCTTACAACTCTATGGCTTTGTAACTCAATTAAATATTGACCTTTGAAATAAAGCGGTGGTAGAACGGCGTTTTACTGTTCTCGTTTTTCGGCATGTACTTGCCCGTCACAACCGGCACATACATCACCCGACGGCGGCTTGCCTCGCCAACATAAGGCGACTGCTGCGCCCGGTGCCACAGCCGGCCATCGTGTACAGAAAGGTCACCCGCGTTGATGTCGAAGCCAATCTCGTTCTTATCGGGATCGTTGTCGACAAAATACTTTTTGCGGAACAACATTTTCAGAATACCCTGCTTGTGCGTGCCCGGAATAACGCGCAACCCACCGTTTTCATAAGGCGTCGCGTTGAGGTGTATACCCACGTTCAGCATCGGCATAATCCGCTGGCCCAGGAAGATATCGCGTGGGCTATCCGTGTGCCAGCCCATCTGTGAGAACTTACTGTTGGGGGTCCGAACGTAATGGTTCAGGATTAGCCCGTCTTTCTCAATCTCGGCGATGCGCCCTTCGTACGGTTGCAGCAGGTCGACGGTAGCTTGCAGACGGGGGTCCTGCAAAAACTCGTGCAGCGCAGAGCTGTGTTGCGAGAGGAAGCACATCCGCTGAATCATGGGATTGCCGTCTTCTGCTTGGCCAAACTTCAGCGGAACGCCATTAACCTTGTCGCGACCTTCAGCCAGCCACTCTTTTTCAATGCGCTCGGTTTCACTGATAAATAAGTTTACCGTTTCAGGGTTAATGAAATTCCGGAAAACGATCACACCGTGCTTATTGAAAAACTGACGTTGTTCAGGGGTGATCGATTCGCCCAATGTGAAGGGCGGTAAGTCAATTTTGCTCATATCGGTGGTTTACAATTCGGGGTCTCCGCGTTCGATGCCAACCGTTACCGCGTACT
>JAKONH010000433.1 GCA_022702045.1 Spirosomataceae bacterium | reverse complement strand
CGTTCTACGGTGTTTTTCTTAACAACGCCCCCTACGGATCACCAACGCCCTGGTTTCATGGGCAGGTGATCGATATGATTTTTGTCGACGTATGGGAGGGGTTCATTCCTGAATGGGTGCCGGTATGGGGCGGGCAGTATTATTCGACGCCCATTTTTAACATCGCTGACTCCTGCATCTTCATTGGCGTCTGCTTGATCCTGTTATTTCAGCGTCGTTTTTTCGGGGGAATGCATCCTGAAGACAGCATGCTGCCTGTCGATGGTCCCGACGTTACACAGGCGACTGTGCTGCCTATGCGTGAAATGGAGGATGAACCTAGCGTTACGCACCATCAGACAACCGACAACGCGTCAAATAGTACACAGCACGATGAGGTAAGTAATGAAAGAATAACGCCTACAGCACCTAAAGAAGACAAACTGGATTAGCTAGTTTTATCAACACAGAGGTACAGAGAGCATGGAGAAAACTCGGTGCGCCCTGTACCTCTGTGTTTTCAGAACCTGTCTGGTCAGGTAGAACGGACTACCTTTACTGTGCTTCTTCGAGCGAGGTGAAGTCTTTGAACGTACGCTTTATGGCTTTATCGGTCGCTTCCTTTTTCGACTGCCAGTTGGCGTCCAACTCTAAAGCAACTAATCCGCTTAAGCTCATCAATGAACGAAACTCATCCAGCTTTCGGATAAAGTCGGGTGTGCGTCGGCTCGATTTAAGCGAAAACTCCCGGGAGAATACATCGCCTTTATTTTGTAGTTCTGCTTTCTTACCCAGTACGTAATTGTATCGGTCCAGCAAATCTTTCATCGATTTACCGATTACTTCGGTCGCTTCGAGCGTGCCCATCGTCAGCACCGCTGTGCCACCGACCGCCGATATGATACGCTGTGTATTCTGATCATTGCTTGTAATCGCCGGTGATACACCTGTGACTGCGCCCAGCGACGCATTAGCAACAGACCGGTTACGCTTCCCACCTTTTGCGCGTTTATAATCGCGCTTCAATTGCTCTTCCTTCTCGCCTAACTGCTCGATTAATCCCCACGCCTGTACTAGTACCTGCCGATACTGCGTGTACAGATAGCGGTCTTTTTCGGCTTCGTTGATGGTATTCTTCACAACGAACGTAATCTGCCGTTCCTGCCGATTCTGCGATTTATCAAGCACATAAAAAGTTACGCGTGCTTCCAGTGAGTCGTAGGGATCTTTGACAAACTCAAAGCCGGGCTGCCAAATAAACTCATACTGATTGTCGGTATTTTTGACCAGCGCCGTTTTTGGAATATTCTGGTTATCTGATAGGAAATTAAATTCGTTAATGTCGTCTTCGCCGTTAGGATCGGTGAGGTAAAATTTCAGATCGATGGTGGTATTCTCCCGGATTTTGTACCGGGTTTCTTGGGGAACGACGGCAATATCTGGCGGTAGATCCATCTCCGTGACTTCCACCTTCAAACGTCCTTTTGAGCGGGCTTTGGATGGCTGGTCTTCTACCCAGAATTCAATATAAATTGGGTTCTGCTTCAGTTTTTTGAACTGATTGAAGGACAGCGTCCACGTCAGTTCGCCCTGAGACGAAAGTTTACTACCCTCTGGCATCTGATCGGGAATTGGTATGAACACGATGGGGTCGCCATCGTCGTCGTGTACCAGCTCCGGGTCCATCTTGTAGGTGTTCTGTGTCTTGTACTGCACATAGAACGGGCGTAGTTCCCCAACAGTCGGTGGACGGTTGACGTGCAATACGGAAAAGTCGATGGTTTGCGTTGCTGAATAACCGCGCTGATTCCGCACCTCGAACGTAATGGGTATCTGTTTACGGGTCTGAATACGATCGGCAAGATTGTGGGCTGGTGTCCAACTAAAATGACCCAGCGAGTCGATTTCTGCTCCTTCGGGAATCTTGTCGCCCCGCAACGAAAAGCTCAGCGTGTCACCGGCAGGTGCGTTCGTTTTTACGTCGAACCGGGCAGTGCTGCCCTCAGGTAATACGTTCCAGTCAGACTGTGTAGGGAAGACAAGACGTAGCGATTTCGTTTCCTGGGCGTAGCTGCTGTGCCAGAACAGACATAATAGCAACCCCGCCAGTAGACCGGCCGTACGATTCATAGATAACGTTTTGTGTAATACTATTGACAAGAACGCAAAAGTAAGGCCGCGAATTTTGCATTAGTTTGTTTATGGCCAACTCTTTAGCCGGAATAGTTGAGCGAAAAGAAAATTCCTCCTTCAATAGTCCTGTCCTGTCTTTATATAAACCAAAACGAGTCAGCCCATCGGACTGACTCGTTTTATAGCGAATGCAAGCAACGGGTTGCTTACTTGTTCTTCTTAGGCGCGCCTGCAGGTGCAGATGCCGAACCGGCTCCGGTCGTAGCTGGTTTATTTGCTGCTGGTGCTGCTATTTTAGTTGGATCGATACCTAATTTTTTCAGGACCAGCTCCGTGATGTTATTTTCTTCAGGCGCAACCAGCAAGATTGGCGTTGTGTTCGCACCGGCATCCAGGTTAAAAATGTAGGTGTACGCGTTTTCTTTGGCTACTGCGTCAATCGCTTTCTGAATTTTCTGTACAACCGGATTCACCAGCTGACCATACTTCGTCTGTAGCGACTGCTCCGCCGTCCGTCCGAATTCCTGAATCCGGGTTTGCAGGCCCTGCAATTCAGTTTCACGATCTTTCCGAATGACTTCTGACATCTGCTCAGCCCCTTTCTGGTAGGCCCCGTATTTGTCTTCCAGTTCCTTCTGCATCCGCTTCAGTTCGTTTTCCGACTGCGTCCGCTGAATGGTCA